>JAVBSK010000210.1:0-7444 GCA_031556755.1 Bacteroidales bacterium
AGCGGAGGATGCTGATTGGGCATCGTATAATTTGAATTCAGAAACCGAATAATCGTCTTTCAAATCGACAATCGCATATTTATCTCCGGCGGAAGCAGTCCATTTACTGTTGTCGGCAGTCAGATTCGCATCGAATAAAGCTACAGCCGATTGATGTACATTGGTGAAATCCTGTTGATTGATGACCGGTTTCCCTGCACTGATCAGTTTTTTCGGATGAGCCGATCCGGATGATTTACGTCCGTAAATCCGGAATGCATATACGCGGATGGTAGTAGTTCCTTTCGGAACAAACTTGATGTAACGGGCTTTTACGGGTTCAATTTCTTTTACTTTGTACATGACGTCCGATAGCTTGGTTTCGTGAACTACTTCCTGCCAATCTCCGTCAGCCGTTCCTGTTGTACTTACATAGATGTAATATTCCGAAAAGTTGGTACTACTGCTTTCGCGTGTTTTGGCATCATCGATTTCGAATTTATCAATGTCGTAATAATCCGACAGTTCAAAGATTGCATAGTGAGAAGAAGCGCTATAACACCATTTTTTAGATTTGTTCGCATTTATGTTTTTGTCCAGTATCAGATTTTCAGCGCCTTCTCCGGCATTTCCGCCTGAACTGGAATGGATACGAACGATACGATTGCCTAACGCATCATTGGGAGTAATACTGATAAGAGGACTTTTTCCTTCGGGATAATATAGACTTGATTCTTCCAATTTTAATGTATTGGTTGATTGCGCCAGGTTTTCCAACGGTTGAGTTCCTCCCAGCGGAGCATATAGCTCCAAACTGGATTTCATCATTTTACCATTGTTTACATATTGGATTTCTTCGGCATTCATTCCTGCGCGCCAGAAGAATAATTCGCGGAATTCGATTTCGTCCGGAGCATTTAAATCACTCAAAGTAAATTTCTTTGGATATAGTTTCTCATATAATTCTCCGGCTTTTGTATTGCCTACATATAAAACAGTAATTCCATGGGCATGATAATGAGTCAGGGTGATCCGTTTCCATTCTCCTGTCGCTACTGAAGCCGAAGATACAATGCTGCCTTTTACGGGCGATTCATAAACAAGTTTTCCTTCTGTATTTATTTTCAGGCATCCGTTTCCGCTTTCATTCTCAAACCAGACAACCGTTCCCGGAGTTGTCGTTTTGATGTCTACTGAGAATGTAAACGGATGCACGATATTTTCCGGAGTAAATGCGATGCGGTTGTTGGTTACGGTTTTGCCTAATTTATAAGAAGTTCCGTTGTTTCTTACCGGAAGAGGTTTACCGGCCTCCAAGGCATCAAATAAAGATGGTACCATGGCATAGAAGAACTCTTCGTGTCCGGCTGTGTTCGGATGGGAATTATCATTTTCGTAACCATTAGCCCAACGTCCGGCTCCATCGTCGATGGCTCCAAGCACATTGATACTTGGCAAATCCCATTCATGCATCAGAAGATTCAGTTTTTTTACGTAATTATAATCCGTAACATTGAAATCGGCTCGGGTATAATTGTTTGCTATCACAGGAATAAGTCCCGCATTCTTGGCTTGTTGAATCGCTTTTAACATCCCGTTATGATAGCTGTTATAGGCAGATTCTCCATTTTCATGGATTCCTTCATTTCCTAAAGAGAGTCCGTAAATCACATACCGGCTGCAATTACTCAGTAGGTCACGTTCCCAACGGTCTAACAAATTAGTTGTGTTGTTACCTCCGATAGAGATATTGGAAGTAGTCCAGTCTAATCCCAGCCCTTTTTCATGACGTTCTTTCAGTAGGTTGGTGTATATATACGCCCATCCCCGGTTACTTAGTGCACCTGCTCCGTAAGCAACCGATGATCCCATATATGAAATTTTGAGGTCGTTGACTTCACCGCATGAAAAACTGTAAGTCTGGTTTCTCAGGTCGATGGTAACATCATACATTCCTCCGGCCATATTGGTTCGGAAATCCTCCATGGTGATGCCGAATTGAGCGCCCTGCGATTGTAAAACCACCTGGTTTGTTCCTTTGATGCGTTTCAGGCATTCCTGGGAATTTTTATTGATGATAAAATTACAACTGGCATTATCGTTGGCGCTCAAGCCTAACCGAGCGCTCCATACTCCGTTTCCACGGTAAGTTAAAAGAGAGCCTTTAGTCACGTCTGTTCCTCCGGATACCGAATTTCCAACAACACTGAGGGAGGAAATAGCGAGTATGGTGTAAGTTTTGCTGGTCAGGTTGACAGTTATCCGCACTGGACCTGTAGTTGTGGCTTGTATCGGAGTTCCACCTTCAGTAAGAGTTCCTGATGTTGCTCCTGCGCCATATTGGATTGAGTTTCCTGCTCCCAAATCGCGTGAGAAAGAAAACAAACCGGATTTCAAAGAAGTATAAATTTCAAAATTATTGGTAGTCACACCCTCCGGATTCGTAATCATACGCATTTCAACCGGATCTGGAACTTCGGAAGCAGATCCGGATAAACAGAGTATCCCCAATTGTCCGCTGATAGTGATTTCTATTTCATTGGAAAGTATAATACCATTGTACTCCAGGGTGGCAGTTACTTTGACTTTTCCATTTTTTTTCGGAGATAAAATACCTTTATTATCAATGGTAGCAATGGAAGCATCGCTTGTTTTCCATTTGAGAACCTCATAAAAAGCGCCGGTCGGCAATACGGATGCGATGATTTGCGAAGTTTGTCCCGAAGTCGTGATGTTAGCGCCTGAAAGCGTGATGGAAGTCGGATTGATAACAGGTCCGTCGGAATACTCCTCCATTTTCATGGCGTTAATATAACCGAAATTGCTGGTGACATTTACCATCTCGAAAGTGATTTCTCCGGCAGCATTGGGAATCATCTGGTTTGTCACAAACAGCTTTGCCGTGTTTCCCACTCCATTTCCGTTACCTGTGGTTTGGATCGTAGCCGTACTTTCTGTCGTGCCTGTAAAAGTATATTTTGTAGAACGCACGTCGGAGTCGTTCGTAGCCCAACGGGTTCCGAAAACATGGAATTTATATTTTCTGTTTTTGTTCAGGTTTTTTATTTTGAAACCTGCAGTAAAACCTTCCACATAGAAATAGTCCTGAGTGGCGGTTGCTATAGCTAAAACCCCTAATAAGGAGGGATTGGGACTGGACAGTCCGCCTGCGCCACCAGTATTTGTCCTGAATTTTTTTGTGATTTCAAGCAGGTAACCTGTTGCTGTATTTTTTGTATTGATCAGATCGTATATATTTCCTTCCGGAGCATAAGTTAAACCATCCAGTTCGTTCACAATATTCGTCCAATAATTCCCATTTACATCATGGCTTACAGTGATGGCTCCGGTATTGGTTTTTGTGCCGAAGTCGAACAAAACAGTTTGTGTCATTTCCTGTGCGGATGCAACAAGACAGAACATTAGCGTCAATAATGACAAGTAGATTCTTTTCATCGGATAATTATAAAAGGAGTTTATAGTAGAATACGGAAAATTACAGCTTAAAAGAGTCTGTCATCCCGAATATGACTAGGTCAAGCCCGCAATGACAGACATTTGAATGCGTCTGCGTACTTAGGTGATTATTTTTGAAGTACTACTTTTTGAGTATATTCGTTATCGTTGTACTTTATTTTCAAAATATAAACGCCTTTTGCAAGCTTGTTACCCGATACTTTTTTGCCTGATAAGTCAAATAGATTTACTGATTGAATATTGTCGTTGTTTCTGGAAACAACCTTGATTGAACCGTCTGAGATTTCTATCGAGAAAGGCAGGTATTTATTTTCTACAATCCCGGATCCACCGTCAACTATTTTCATTTTCATTCTATTCAGGTCTACGTTTACCGTGTAATTTCCATTGGTTATGACAGTGAACTTGAAATCGTTCGGGCTGCTTTCGTAAGGACGGTAAATCAAATCATATTCCGTTCCGATGACAAACGGGTTATTATCAGCATCTTTTGCTACGACCGTGCTGCTCCATGAACCTTTTACGTTTAGAAATTTGAATTGGTTTCCGCCATTATCAGTACTCAAAGAGCCTGTCCAGGAAAATACGCCTTCAGCAGTTTTTGTCATTTCAAGTGCTGCATTGGGGCTCCAGCCGGCGGTAGTGGCATTGCCTACAATATACAATTGGTTCAGATCAGGTTTGGGTTCAAAGGCGCCGGCTGTTATGCGTACTTTCATCTCTTTCAGATTGACGCTGATCGTGTAAAGACCAGCAGTTGTTACTTTGAATTTCTTATCGTCTTTTTTGAATTTCAAGTCATAATCGGTATCTACTGCAAATTCATAATCATTGTCAGGATTAATAGAATTAGCCCAATCTTTAGTGTTTATGAATTTAAATAAATTTCCATCCTGACGCGCTTCCGTATTGTTATATAATTCACCTGTCCAGATAAATTTTCCTTCTTCAACTTTTGTCATTGCAATCGCCTGGGATAAGTCCCAGTTTCCATCAGCGTTTGTTCCGCCTCCGACAATGTACAACTGATTATAATCGGGAACGGGATCTGGTTCTGGTTCTGGCTCACCTTTTTTTGTTATTACCATAATCATGGTATTCAGGTTGACAAGTATTTCATATGTTGCTGTTTCTGCAACTTGAAAAGCATTGTCTTCAGTACCTGCGGTTCCCGGATGGTCATAAAGAATGGTTTCTTCTCCGGGAATAACCAGGTGATGTCCTTTCGTAGTAAACTGGCAGGTTACTGATGGAGCCCAATTGTTTCCGACAATAAATTTGAAACGCATGTTACCATTGTCTCCACTGTCTTTGCTTTTCAACGTGCCTGTCCAGGTGAAAAACCCATCACTCTCTTTTGTCATTGTAATTTTGCCATTTCCGGTGGTCCAACCGTTACCTTCGGTAACAGGAGTAGCATTTCCGATCAGATACAAGTTTTCATAAACAGCAGCATTTGCAAAAGCCAGGAACGAAAACAAGCTGGCTAATAAAAAAGTTATTTTTTTCATGATTACTTTAGTTTTTTTATATGATCCGTTTTTATCATTAAGGCTGTATCAAAAGGTGCTATTATACATATTGCTATTGCTGGTCAATCCTGCAATCCGCTGATATTCAATAAGTGTTTTCAGGGGATCCCGGATCAAGTCCGGGATGACAGGCTTTTGATACAACCTCAGTTTGGAAAATCTTACTGATAATCGTTTTAATTTCTAAATCATTATTTTTTGAGTATATTCTCTATTATTATATTTCACTTTCAAAATATAGACGCCTTTTGAAAGCTTATTCCCGGATATTTTTTTACCGCTTAAGTCAAAGATATTTACGGATTGAATCAACGTCTGTTCACCGGCGATAACCCTGATATTTCCATCTGTTGTTTTCACTTCGAATGGAAATGCTTTAGCAGCATCAATTCCTGTGGGATCTGTTGTAATACGCAATTTCATTGTATTCAAATCTACGTGAATTGTGTATGTTCCAGTCGCTGTCACAGTGAATTTAAAATCGTTCGGGCTACCTTCATAAGGTCTGAAATTCAAATCATAATCCGTATTCACTACAAATCCGGTATTGCCGTCTTTAGGGTTCACAGACTTAGCCCATTCTCCTTTTACATTCTGAAATTTGAATTCATTTCCATTGGCGGTGCTTAACGTTCCTGTCCAGGTAAATATACCTTCGCTTTCTTTGGTCATTTCAATAGGATTACTATTGTTGTAACCGGCTGTAGTAGCATTTCCGAGAAGATATAATTGGCTTAAATCGATTTTGTCGAGGTGATTGCCTTCGAGTATACGCAGTTTCATCGTATTCAAGTCCGCTTTAATGGTATAAATTCCAGCAGTTGTTACTTTGAATTTCTTGTCAGCAGCTTTAAATGTTAAATTGTAATCGGTATCAACGGTAAAGTTGTAATCATTATTGGGATTGATTGAGTTAGCGAAGTTTTTAAGATTTACCAATTTAAATTCATTTCCATTTTGTGTGTCTAAGGTTCCGCACCAAATAAAAACTCCCGATTTAACTTTTATCATTGGCACCGCTTTTCCTGCGTCCCAACCGGCTGCAGTTGCATTACCGACAAGGTATAGCTGGCTGAAATCGAGTCTCTCTGTTTGCGTACAAGTCATTTTCATGGTATTCAAATCTATGTGGATGGTGTAAATTCCCGTTTCCGAAACCTGAAATGCGTTGTCGTATCCGGGGTTACCAGTCCATTTATAAACATCGGTTTCCAGACCTGAAGTCAATACGAAATATTCTAATTTATCTGTTATGGGATTAGCAAGAACGCATGGACTCCAGTTTTTTCCGTCGATAAGGAATTTGAATCTTGTTTTTCCGGCTTCAACCGCATCTTTTCCTCTTAATATACCTGTCCAGGTAAAAACATCGTTACTTACTTTTGACATTTGAATGGCCGATCCATTGCTCCAATCGGCAGTGGTCGCATTTCCGATCAGGAACAGGTTTTCGGTATAAGGAGGTGTAATAATTGGTTCTTCCGTACAAGTCATTTTCATCGTATTCAGATCTATATCAATCGTGTATTCCGCTGTTTTCGTAACCTGAAAAGCAACATCGTATGTACCCGCACCACTTGGGTGTTTATAGACATCCGTTTCTATGCCTGATACCAATACAAAATCTCCAAGTTCTTCCACATCATATTTTGGAGTAATCGCCGGGCTCCAGTTTTTTCCGTCAATAAGGAATTTAAATCGTGCATTTTCTTCGTCTTTGGATTTCAAAATTCCTTTCCATCTGAAGACATCGTTACTTATTTTTGTCATTTGTACTGCAGATCCCTGATCCCATCCGGCAGTAGTCGCATTTCCGATCAGGTATAGGTTTTTCGTATAGGGAGCAGGAGTGTTTCTGGTACAAGTCATTTTCATTGTATTCAGATCTATATTAATCGTGTATTCTGCTGTTTCTTCCACTTGAAAAGCGACATCGAATGTACCTGTGCCACCTGGATGTTTATAAACATCTGTCTCTACACCAGATTCCAAAACCTGATAAACAAGCCCGGCATCATATCTTGGCGTAATCGCCGGCGCCCAGTTTTTTCCGTCGATAAGAAATTTGAAACGCGTTTTTCCATCACCGGTGCTGTCTTTGGATTTCAAAACGCCAGTCCAGGTAAAAACATCCGGACTCACTGTTGTCATCTGAATACCAGACCCATTATTCCACTCTGCAGTGGTTGCATTCCCAATCAGATATAAGTTAAATGTATAAGGAGGTATGACTGGTTCAACTTCCGTACAAGTCATTTTCATTGTATTCAGGTTTATATCAATTCTGTATTTAGCTGTTGACGGAACCTGAAAAGCAACATCGTATGTGCCTGCGCCGCCCGGATGTTCATACACCTCTGTTTCTACACCAGATTCCAAAACCTGATAAACAAGCCCGGCATCATATCTTGGCGTAATCGCCGGCGCCCAGTTTTTTCCGTCGATAAGAAATTTGA
>JAVBSK010000315.1:0-4981 GCA_031556755.1 Bacteroidales bacterium
CTGATAAATATATTCAATCACTCTGACTGCGATTTGTTCTCCGCTTTCTTCATCCTGCACCTGGTATAAAACATGTTCTCCATACCTGATACAATATCTCAACAAACTCAGCTCAAATTTATCCAAAGGATAAGAGGCCGGCATTTGTATCATATTTTCAACACCCGGATGCTGAATATTCTCAATTGAAGCTTCTTCGGCAATCGTTTTCGGATCCTCTTCCAGGTCTCTGGTTGATTGAGCTGTTTCCTTCAGCGTTTTTTCTTTTCGTTTTTTAGCAATCGCCCTCAACAAGACACGTTCATCCACATCCAATAGTTTGGAACATTCTTTCACATAAACCAAGCGGATAATTTCAGTAGGGATAATGGCTATGGTATCAACGATTTCATTGATCAGATGAGCTTTTTTAATCGGGTCGTTTCCTGCTTCCTGAATCAATAGACTCGTTTTAAAACGCACAAAATCGGTTTCATTACTTTTGATATATTCAATGAAAGCCGTCGCATTCTGTTTACGGGCGTAGGAATCAGGATCTTCTCCCTCCGGCAACAAAACGATCTTAATATTCATACCCTCCTCCAATAAGAGGTCAATCCCTCTCAGGGCAGCTTTTATCCCGGCTGCGTCACCATCATACAAAACAGTAATGTTCTCAGTGAAACGATGAATCAAACGAATCTGACCGTGCGTAAGCGCTGTTCCAGAGGAAGATACAACATTCTCAATCCCAGCCTGGTGCATCGAAATAACATCCGTATAGCCTTCCACCAAAAAACATTTATCATATTTGACCATCGCCTGTCGGGCGAAATAAATACCATATAATTCATTTCCTTTGTGGTAAATTTCACTTTCTGGAGAATTCAGATATTTTCCAGCTTTTTCGTCCTTTTTGAGAATCCGGCCTCCAAATGCAACGACTTTTCCGGACAAGGTATGGACAGGAAACATAACCCGTCCTCTGAAACGGTCAGCCACATAATTATTGTCTCCGGTAATTGTCAAACCCGTCTTTTCGAGGTATTTCAGTTTGTAACCTGTTTTTATGGCCTGCTGAGAGAACGCATCTTTTTGCTCCAAAGAATAACCCAGTTTGAATTTCCGAATAATATCTTCTCTGAAGCCTCTTTCTTTGAAATATGACAAGCCTACTGACTTTCCCTCCAGATTTTCAAACAAATTCGATTCAAATATTTTCTGCGCAAAACTATTGAGAATAAACATACTTTCCCGATCGTCCTGCACTTGTTTCTGTTCGTCCGTCAACTCTTTTTCATGAATTTCTATACCATACTTCTTGGCTAAAAATTTCAAGGCGTCGGTGTAAGAAAGCTGTTCATGCTTCATCACAAAATGGACAGGCGTACCACCTTCTCCGCAAGCAAAACATTTACATATATTTTTGGCGGGAGAAACATAAAACGAAGGCGTTTTATCTTCATGAAAAGGACACAAACCCACATAGTTAACACCCCGTTTACGCAGTGTCACGAAATCAGAAACAACATCCGCGATCTGAGCCGCCGTCTGAATACGTTCTATGGTCAGTTGATCTATCATACTTTGAGGGATACAAATTTACAGGATAAATTTGGATTTCGTTGTGTAAACTTTATTTTTTAACAGGAAGTATATACAGCAAAAACGACCGGACTGAAAAATTCAGTATATCCGGCCGTTCTTTAAATGTTACATACTCTCTGACAACCAGGGAATTTTCTTTACTCTACTTAATCAACACATCTGGAGTTATCCCTAACTCCCTGCTCCCTGAGTCGTACAAGACCTGTAACATTTTATTAATTGTGTAAGTATGTAAACTTGAGTGCAAATATAGTGTCAAATTGACGCATTACAAAACGTTTTATGTTTTTTTAACAATACTATTTCTTTTCGTTTTTCTCAGGTATTTATAATTTTCAAACACATTAAATGTAACGCATCAGGAGGCTTTTTATGATTTAATAAATTAAAGAAAAATTTCCGTAATTCCTTGTTTCTTATACTTTATTGATATATTTTTGCAGTTTGAATCAACAAGCCCCAAGAGCGACACATATGAATCTAATCAAGTGTATTACACGGGCTATGCGAAGATTCATTGACAAATCAGCATATTTATTTTATAGGTTCATTCAATAAATACATTAACTAAAATAAATTCTAAATTAAATTTTATGCACTGGCTATTAAATTCTTCTATCGGCAAGAAATTTATCATGAGTATTTCCGGTATTTTTCTTGTTTTGTTTTTAGTGTTCCACGTGTCAATGAACGTAACCGCCGTATTTTCGGAGGAAGCGTATGATGCCATTTGTTCTTTATTGGGAGCTAATTGGTATGCAGTGGCTGCAACAGCTGTGTTAGGCGCTATTATCGCTCTTCACTTTATTTATGCATTCATCTTGACATTACAAAATCGCAAGGCTCGCGGCGCCGCCCCCTATGCGGTAAACGTACGCCCTAAAAATGTGGAATGGGCATCTCAGAACATGTTTGTACTGGGTATCATTGTCATCGGATTCATGTTCCTACACTTCAGCCAATTCTGGTACAAAATGATGTTTGCCGAATTATTGGGACATCACGAAGTTGAGTTGGGAGGGAAAATGGTATCTCCTCATTCGGGAGCCGAGTTCATCAAGTACTATTTCAGCCACACCTGGGTTGTCATTGCTTACCTGATTTGGTACGTTGCATTGTGGTTCCACTTGTGTCATGGTTTTTGGAGCGCTATTCAAACAATCGGATGGAACAATCAGGTATGGTATAATCGCTGGAAAGTAACAGGACAAGTACTGGCTACATTAATCTGCCTGGGTTTTGCTTTCGTAACGATTTATTTCTATGTACAATCACTCTGTTGCGGAGCATCATGCTGCGGAGCGCATTAATGACGGGTTATCAGTTATGAGATATAAAACATGTTACTCTCTAACTACTTTAACTCCTTAATTACAACTTCTAAAATTTATAAATCATGACAAAGATAGATTCAAAAATACCTCAGGGTCAGTTGGCAGAAAAATGGACCAACTACAAAAACCATCAGAAACTGGTGAATCCCGCCAATAAACGTCGCTTGGACATTATTGTTGTCGGAACAGGTCTGGCCGGCGCCTCCGCTGCGGCGTCTCTCGGTGAAATGGGATTCAACGTGTTGAATTTCTGCATACAAGACTCTCCCCGCCGCGCTCACTCTATTGCAGCACAGGGAGGAATCAACGCTGCAAAAAACTACCAGAATGACGGCGACTCGGTCTACCGTTTATTTTACGACACCATCAAAGGAGGAGACTATCGCGCACGCGAAGCTAACGTACACCGTTTGGCCGAAGTAGCAAACAGCATCATAGACCAATGTGTAGCTCAAGGTGTTCCTTTCGCCCGTGAATACGGTGGGTTATTAGACAATCGTTCTTTCGGTGGCGCACAAGTTTCACGTACTTTTTACGCCAAAGGTCAAACCGGACAACAATTATTATTAGGAGCTTACTCTGCTTTAAGCCGCCAGGTAAACAACGGTTCGGTTAAGTTATATACCCGTTACGAGATGTTGGACGTAGTAATCATCGATGGCCGCGCCCGTGGCATCATCGCCCGTAATCTGGTAACCGGTAAAATCGAGAGATTCTCGGCGCATGCTGTAGTAATCGGAACCGGAGGATACGGAAATACGTTTTTCCTTTCCACCAATGCCATGGGATCCAATGGTTCAGCAGCATTACAATGTTATAAAAAAGGAGCTTATTTCGCAAATCCTTGTTTTGCACAAATTCACCCGACTTGTATTCCCGTTCACGGAGAATTTCAGTCCAAACTGACTTTGATGTCTGAGTCTTTGCGTAACGACGGTCGCATTTGGGTTCCTAAAAAGAAAGAAGACGCCGAAGCCATTCGTGCCGGCAAATTGAAGCCCACACAAATTAAGGAAGAAGACCGTGATTATTATCTGGAAAGAAGATATCCTGCATTCGGAAACCTGGTTCCCCGCGACGTAGCTTCCCGTGCAGCCAAGGAACGTTGTGATGCCGGATTCGGTGTAGGAGCCACCGGTTTGGCTGTTTACCTTGATTTCTCAGACGCCATCAATCGTTTGGGATTGAAAACAGTAGAAGCCCGATATGGTAACTTGTTCCAGATGTATGAAAAAATAGTTGATGACAATCCGTATGAAACACCCATGATGATTTATCCGGCTATCCACTATACAATGGGAGGAATCTGGGTGGATTATGAACTGATGACTTCCATTCCCGGATTATTCGCGATAGGCGAAGCCAACTTCTCCGATCACGGAGCCAACAGGTTAGGCGCTTCCGCTTTGATGCAAGGCTTGGCTGACGGATATTTCGTTCTTCCTTATACCATTCAAAACTATCTGGCAGATCAAATCCGTGTACCTCGTTTTAGCACCGACCTACCGGAATTCCAACAGGCGGAAAATGGGATTAACGAAAAGATTGCCCGATTAATGGGCATCAAAGGAAAACGTTCCGTCGACTCCATCCACAAAGAATTAGGTTTGATTATGTGGGATTATGTAGGAATGGGACGTACCAAAGCGTCCTTGGAAACAGCATTGAAGAGACTGAAAGAAGTAAAAAAAGAATTCTGGACTAACGTACGTATTCCGGGTGAAGCCAGTACACTGAATGTTGAACTGGAAAAAGCGTTGCGTGTGGCCGACTTCCTCGAAATCGGTTACCTGATGGCTTTAGACGGATTGAACCGGAACGAGTCCTGCGGAGGACATTTCCGTGAAGAATACCAGACTCCTGATGGAGAAGCGCTTCGTGATGATGAAAATTATTCATATGCCGCTTGCTGGAAATACAGGGGAGAGGATCAGGATCCGGAATTGATTAAAGAATCTCTTGATTACGAATTTATCGTTCGTCAACAAAGGAATTATAAAGCATAATTTTAGTTACGAGTTACTAAAAAAGCAATGGAAAAAATAATAAATATCAACTTA
>JAVBSK010000017.1:0-7742 GCA_031556755.1 Bacteroidales bacterium
GTTGATATTTATCCCAATTTTGTATCGGATTATGTGCATATTCACTCAGGGGAAACAAAAATATCCGGAATTGAAATCTCAGATTTACAAGGACGGAAGGTGATTATCTGTCATGAGCATACCGGAAAAATAGATGTTTCGGGACTGGCTAAAGGAACGTACATTTTGACTGTCCGTTTTCATGATCGGTCGTTAGCGACGATTTCTCAAATCATTATTAAGAAATAACAGGAAGCAGGAGATGTATAGATTGAATATTTTTTTATCAGTGTTTTTTATTATCATAGGAACGGATATTTCAGCCGGTGATTTTTCCTGGTCCCCACAGGGAACTTATCTGCAACGGAGAGCGGAATTTATGAAGTTTGCTTCGGAAAATGATGGAGAACAAGGACGATATTGCGTTTTTCCTCAGATTTCCAGGATGGAATCAGGAGTAGGAGTGAAGGAAGACAGTGTCAGGAAAGCGATTGATTTTGTATATTCCAATCGTGATTGTAACGACTTCACCTTAGGCGGTATTCTCCGGATGGCGTATATGAATAAAAAAAAGCCTCAACTTTCCAACCGATTACTGAAAGAAATAGAAACCTGCGCCCTTGATTTTAAATATTGGTGGAATGATGCCAGACGGGATACCATATACCGTTGTTATCATACGGAAAATCACCAGGCGCTTTGTCATTCCGATGAATTACTGGCCGGTCAACTTTATAAAGAGGTTAGATTTGTCAGCGGAAAGACCGGCAGGGAACACATGGAACATGCCATTCCTTTATTGAAAAAATGGATGGAATATAAATTCCGTTTCGGATTTTCAGAATGGCTTTCTACGACTTATTATGATGTTGATATCCTGATATTAGCCAATTTGTATGACTTCGCAGAGGATGCCGCCATCCGGAAACAAGCCGGTCTGTTATTGGATGCATTATTTTACGATATGGCGCTGAATAATTTTCATGGAGCCATGGGTTGTACGCATGGGCGGGTTTATGCACATACCGTCAAAGGATGCAGGAAAGAACCGACCTCTTCCATCCTGAAACTGGTCTTTGGGGTCGGAAGTTTTAATTCCAATATATGTATGGGTGCGGCAGCGCTTGTTAGCAGTAAATACCGCTGTCCGGAAATTATCCGGAAAATAGCAGTTGACTATTCTCAAACAGTCAGTAATAAACAACGCCTGAGTTTCAATGTGCAGGATGCACCGGAATACGGATTGTCCTATGGTGAAGAAGACTTGAATCTCTATTGGGGAATGCAGGAATTTATTCATCCCTTAACGGTACGTACATCAAAAATTGTTTCGGAGAAACATGATGTATGGCCTTATCGGGATTATGATAAGTTCATCAAGAAATATGAAGATGAAGTTTCGGAGTATGGGAAAATTATTGATTGTAACACGGATTGTTTCGCCATGTCGGAAGCGAATATTGAAACTTACCGTACGCCCGATTATATGTTGAGTTGTGTCAATGATTTCCGTCCCGGAGCTCCCGGATACCAGCAACATATCTGGCAGGCGACTTTGAGTCCGGATGCAGTGGTATTTACGACCCATCCGGGAGGTAAACATGAAAATGGAACTCCTAATTATTGGGCGGGGAATGCAGTTATTCCCCGCGCCGTGCAATACGAGAATGTGACGATTTGTATTTATAATCCGTTGATTAAAAATGGAATGAATATTACCCATGCTTATTTTCCGAAAGCAGCTTTTGATCAAACGATACAAAAAGGGAATTGGATTTTCGGACGTAAAAACGATGGATATGTAGCGTTATATTCCCATAATTCGGTTTCCTGGGAAAAAGATATGCAAGGTATCCGGAATGATTTAGTGGCTGAAGGAAGAAAAAATATCTGGATTTGTGAAATGGGCTCTGCTGCAAAGTATGGTAGTTTTGATGTTTTTGTAAAAAAAATATCAGGATCTTCCGTTTCGTGCGAATCAAACAATGTCGCTTATCAATCTCCGTCACAGGGAAAAATGAAATTCGGTTGGGCTATTCCATTCGAAATTGACGGTAAAGCTATAAATATCAAACATTATCCTCGTTTTGATAACCCATTCGGCCGGACGGATTTCAATACCAGGAAAATAGAGATAAAGTATAAAGGGGAGTCAATGACATTGGATTTTAATGAAAAATAGAAACTGTATACATTCCGGATACAGGAGAATAATTATGAAATCCGGATTTTTCTGTTACTGATACTTTTTTAACTTTTTATTGTTGAAAAAGTATGGGTAGTATTATTTGATCTGGAGTGAAAGATTTCTTATTTTTTCATCATTTTTGTGTTTTTCTTACACTTTTTTGACCTCTTTTCATTCCTTATTTTACTTTCCGTAGCTTAATTTTTCTACAGTCTTTATGAAACTTGTTTTTATTTGTGATAAAAAAGTATCGTGTTTTGATAAAATAGTACTTGTATGAATTTGTCATTTCGGATACTTTTGCAAGATAGAAAAACAATCATAAAATACAAAATGATAGAAAATATGAATAGCATTTACGAAAAACGCTTGAATGCTCTTGTTGAAGAATCCGAATCTTTGATCGTCCGGAAAAATGAACCGGTTTTACCCGGTAATGGGATCTACGAAAGATACAAATATCCCGTTTTGACAGCCGCTCATGCCCCATTGTTCTGGAGGTATGATTTGTCTCCTGATAGCAATCCTTATTTGATGGAACGGTTTGGAATCAACGGAGTTTTTAATGCTGGTGCGATCAAATGGAAAAATAAATATCTTATGGTTGTGAGGGTTGAAGGAAACGACCGGAAATCCTTTTTTGCAATTGCTGAAAGCCCGAACGGAATTGATAATTTCCGTTTTTGGGATTACCCCGTCATTATTCCCGAAACAGAGGATCCCGACATCAATGTATATGATATGCGTTTAACCGCTCACGAAGACGGTTGGATATACGGAATATTCTGTTCAGAAAGAAAAGACCCCCGGGCGCTACCCGGTGATTTGTCGTCGGCAGTGGCTGCTGCGGGAATTGTCCGGACGAAAGACCTGAAAAACTGGGAACGTTTGCCGGATTTGAAATCGAAAAGCCAACAACGGAATGTTGTGTTACATCCGGAATTTGTAGACGGTAAATATGCGCTCTACACCCGTCCACAGGATGGTTTCATTGACGCCGGTAGCGGCGGCGGAATAGGATGGGCTTTGGTCGATGACATCCAAAATGCTGAAGTCAGGGAAGAAAAAATAATTAATCACCGTTACTATCATACTATCAAAGAATTGAAAAACGGGGAAGGGCCTCATCCGATCAAAACGGAGAAAGGATGGTTGCATCTGGCGCATGGCGTCAGAGGATGCGCCGCCGGATTGAGGTATGTTTTGTATCTCTACCTGACAGACCTGAAAGAACCGGACAAGTTGATTGCCGAACCGGCCGGTCATTTATTGGCGCCCATAGGCAATGAAAGGGTAGGGGATGTATCGAATGTTTTGTTTTCAAACGGATGGATTGCCGATGAGGATGGCAAAGTATATATATATTATGCCTCATGCGACACCCGGATGCATGTAGCGGTATCTTCTGTGGACAGATTGTTGGATTATTGCCTGAATACCACGGAAGATGGTTATCGTTCGGCAACTTCCGTACAAATTCTGAAAAAGATGATTGATAAAAATAAAAAACATCAATCGTTGTTAAACACTCATCCTTTAAAAATGGATATCATTCCTTAAATATAGCTTTTTGATATCATGAGTGACACAGTTAAAATAAGGATTAAAGAAAAGATAGGTTACGGTCTCGGTGACGCAGCGTCTTCCATGTTCTGGAAACTCTTCGGAATGTATCTCTTGTTCTTTTATACCGATGTGTTCGGAATCGATGCAGCCATTGTGGGAACTATGTTTCTGATTACACGTGTTTGGGACTCGCTTTTCGATCCGGTAGTAGGAGTGATATGCGACCGGACGGAAACCCGCTTCGGGAAATTCCGGCCTTATCTGCTTGGGGTGGCTGTTCCCTTTGGAGTGATGGGAGTTCTGACGTTTACTACTCCCGACTTGTCCGATTCGAATAAAATTGTATATGCTTATATTACCTATTCTTTGATGATGATGGTTTATTCCCTGATCAATGTTCCTTATGCATCCTTGTTGGGAGTAATGTCTTCGGATCCGAAAGAAAGGACGGAACTTTCTTCTTACCGCATGATTTTCGCTTTTCTGGGTAGTATTCTGGCATTGGTTTTAATCGAGCCGTTGGTGAAATTTTTTGGAAAAAACGGTGAGAACCTGACATTCGGCTGGTCTATGTCGGCAATCGTATTTGCTGTTATTGCGGTGCTGTTTTTCTTGTGTACATTCTTCTGGACGAAAGAACGTATTCGCCCTATCAAAGAAACAAGCAATTCACTGAAAGAAGATATCGGCGATTTGTCCCGGAATAAACCCTGGTGGATATTGCTCGGAGCCGGAATTGCTGCACTTATTTTCAATTCGATCCGCGATGGAGCGGCTGTGTATTATTTCAAATATTATGCGATTGCACCGGAAACATTTGACTTGGGTTTTATCGGATCAGCGATGTCTTTGACTACTCTTTATCTGGTATTGGGACAAGCGGCCAATATTTTAGGAATAATTTGTGTAACACCGGTTTCTAACCGGATAGGAAAAAAGAAGACTTATCTATTCGCCATGTTGGGAGCGACCCTGTTCAGTATACTGTTTTATTTTATTGAAAAAGACAATATCGCTATGATGTTGGTTCTGCAAGTACTGATCAGCGCTTGCGCCGGAAGTATATTTCCTCTTTTGTGGTCGATGTATGCGGATATTGCCGATTATTCCGAATGGAAAACCGGACGACGGGCGACAGGGTTGATTTTTTCATCTTCTTCCATGTCCCAGAAATTCGGATGGTCTATAGGTGGGGCTTTAACCGGCTGGCTGTTGGCTTATTTCGGATTTCAGGCCAATGTTGCACAAACACCCGAAGCGCAAGAAGGAATTCGTTTGATGTTGAGTTTTTTGCCGGCAATAGGCACGGTTCTCTCTGTGATTTTTATTTCATTATATCCTTTGACGGAAAATAAAGTGAAAGAGATATCGGTCGATTTAGAAAATAAAAGGAAAAATTAACCACAAAGTATCACGGAAAATAAAAACTTAGTGAGACTCTGTGATACTCAGTGGTTAAATTATCTCTATTTCAATTATTAAAACATGAACGGTTTTGAAAAAATATTAACGGACAATATATTATCATTTTGGACAGACAGGATGCAGGATGATGAATTCGGTGGATTCTATGGAAGAATCGACGGAAATAATGTATTACATCCTCATGCCAACAAAGGCGCTATCCTTAATGCCCGGATACTCTGGACTTTTTCAGCCGCATATCGTATCCTGAAAAATGAGGAATATCTGAAAATGGCTGAAAGGGCTTTTGAATATATCAAACAATATTTTATCGATCAAACAAATGGAGGTGTTTACTGGGAACTTGATTATAGGGGGAATCCTGTCAATAGGAAAAAACAAACTTATGCACAGGGATTTGCTTTGTACGGATTCTCAGAATTTTATCGTGCAACAGGGAACCTGGAAGCATTGAATTTGTCAAAAGAATTTTTCTTGTTGATTGAGAGATGTAAAGATTTTCGTCGGAAAGGTTATTTTGAGGCTTTTACCGAAGACTGGCAGCCGATTGAAGACATGCGCCTGAGCGAAAAAGACGCTAATGAAAAGAAAACGATGAATACGCATCTGCATATATTGGAGCCTTATACCAATCTTTTGCGGATATGGAACGACAATTCCCTGAAATCTGCACAACAGGATTTGATTCAGGTATTTCGCGAATATATTCTGGATAAAGAGACTTATCATCTGAATCTTTTTTTCGATGAAAACTGGAATAGTAAGTCATCCGTAGTTTCTTACGGACATGATATTGAAGCTTCCTGGTTACTTCTTGAAGCTGCAGAAGTGTTGGGCGATGAAGATCTCATACAAGAAATCAAAAGATTGTCGGTGAAGATTGTCGATGCCGCTTCCGAAGGAATTCAAACAGATGGCAGTCTGGTTTACGAGAGTGAAAACGGACATATTGACTACGATCGTCATTGGTGGGTGCAAGCCGAAGCGGTGGTCGGGTATATGTATGCTTTCAGGAATTCAGAAGAACTCAGGTATGGCAAATGTGCGGCAAATGTCTGGAATTATATTCAAAACCAGATAATTGACAGTGAAAACGGAGAATGGTATTGGAGCCGGAAAGCCGATGGAACAGTGAATCGGACAGAAGACAAGGCAGGATTTTGGAAATGTCCGTATCACAACGGAAGAATGTGTATGGAGTTGATTGAGAATTGAAAATAAAAAATTGAAAATGAGAAATTTAGTATTGATAATCGGAGTATTAATCTGTTTTTCTGCTTGTAAAAAGAATGAACAGGCATCCAAAGTCCCTGTAGATAAAGATGCAACAAAAGAAACGATTCAATTATATAATCGTTTATTCACTTCCCTGGATAAAGGAATTATGTTCGGGCATCAGGATGACTTGGCATACGGACATGGATGGTACAAAGAATCCGGAAGATCGGACGTAAAAGACGTAACGGGAGATTATCCGGCTATCCTCGGACTGGAACTCGGACATGTTGAATTGGGAGTAGAGTTCAGTTTGGATTCTGTTTATTTTTCCGACATGAAACGTTATGTGAAAGAACATCATACTCGTGGAGGTATTACTACTTTCAGTTGGCACGGGGACAATATCGCCACCGGAAAATCAACCTGGGATTGTGCACAGGATACAGTGGTTCATTCAATTCTTCCCGGAGGAATCAATCATGAAAAATATCTGACCTGGCTCGACTGTCTGGGTAATTTCTTCCTGGATCTGAAAGATGAAAACGGAGCATATATTCCCGTCATCTTCCGGATGTATCACGAACATACAGGCGATTGGTTTTGGTGGGGAAGTAAACAATGTACTCCGGATGAATATAAACAAATGTGGATAAGGACATTTGATTATCTGAAAAATAAGAAAAATATTCATCACCTCTTGTATGCTTATTCAACTTCGGATGCGCAAAGTGAAGAACATTATCTGGAACGATATCCGGGCGATGAATATGTGGATATCATCGGATTTGATCATTACCTGAAAGGACGGGAACCCGAAAATGTTGCAAAATATAAAATAGATTTTGAACGCAATATCCAAATTGTAACAGGAATCGCAGCTAAATCCGGAAAACTGCCGGTTATCGGAGAAACGGGAGAAGAAAGTGTTTGGGATACGACTTATTTGACACAAGTGGTTTATCCGATTATCGAAAAATACCAGGTAAGCTGGATCCTTTTTTGGAGAAATGCCTGGGAACCGGACAAACCCAATCATTATTATCTGCCTTTTCCCGGACATCCGAGCGCTGATGACTTGAAGAAGTTTGTAGAAAAAGAGAAAATTCTGATGTTGAAAGAGCTTTAATCAGTTCTTAATCATATTAAATATTCGTTATTGAGAGCTGTTTTCGGGTAAATTCGTTTTGCGGCAACTTTGCTAAGATAAGACTTAGCAAACGAGAACCAGAATTGCGGCGAACTTGCCGAATTTGCTGATAGCATGGAAAATATTGTAAGAAAGTAAAAATAAGAGATTAACATATAGATTCATTCAATTATTAAAAATTATTTATCATGAAACAAGAATTAAAAAATTAATTCGTAT
>JAVBSK010000201.1:0-3279 GCA_031556755.1 Bacteroidales bacterium
TTTGGAGGAACAGCGGGAATGGTACTTCAGTGCGAACCCATCGACAGAGTTATATCCACGTTAAAATCTCAACGGAATTACGACGAAGTGATATATACCTCTCCCGATGGAGAAAAATTCAATCAACGGATGGCCAATTCACTTTCCTTGCATCAGAATATAATCATCCTTTGCGGACATTACAAAGGCATTGATTACCGCATCCGGGAATTCCTGATTACAAAAGAAATTTCAATCGGCGATTATGTCCTTACCGGCGGAGAGTTGGCGGCGGCCGTCATGTCAGATGCTATTGTCAGATTAATACCTGGAGCCATCGGAGACGAACAATCCGCTTTATCAGATTCTTTTCAAGATAATTTATTGGCACCTCCTATTTATACGCGTCCTTCGGAATATAAAGGTATGAAAGTCCCTGATATTTTATTGTCCGGACACCAAGCCAACATACAATCCTGGGAATTGGAACAATCTATAGAACGGACTAAACGCCTGAGGCCTGATTTATTGCCATAATTTTCGATAAACCGTAAAATATCGGTACATTTGCATCCCGAATTAATTATAATATGAATAAAAAAATGCAGCAGAACAATGCTTTAGCCAAAAAGATAATCCGGTGGTTTTGGGCTATTTTTGCAATCGGAATCGTATTTACGTTTCTCATATTTTTCCTCATCTATAAAGGTTATGTAGGATATATGCCTCCTGTTGAAGACTTGGAGAATCCAATAGATAAATATGCTTCACAGGTAATTTCTTCCGATAACAAATTGCTGGGAACATATAGCAGACAGAAAGAAAACAGAATATATGTTAATTACAATGATTTATCTCCCTACCTGATAGATGCGTTGATTGCAACGGAAGACATTCGTTTTTACAGACATTCAGGAATAGATGCTTATGCACTTGCCCGTGCATTTGTAAAAAGAGGCATATTCAGCCAAAAAAATGCAGGAGGAGGAAGTACTATTTCTCAACAATTAGCCAAATTGCTTTTTTCTCCCAAAGCGGAAAATTTGTTCGAACGTTCTTTACAAAAGCCTATAGAATGGGTAATCGCCGTACAATTGGAACGCTACTATACAAAAGAAGAAATTATTAATTTATACCTGAATAAATTCGATTTTTTAAACAATGCCGTAGGTGTTCAATCCGCTTCATGGGTCTATTTTGGAAAAACGCCGGATAATTTATCCATCGAAGAAGCCGCCACCCTGGTCGGGATGTGTAAAAATCCGGCCTACTTCAATCCTATCAGAAGGAATGAGCAAACGAAAGGCAGACGCAATGTGGTCATCGAATTGATGTGCAAAAATGGTTTTATCACGGAAGATGAAAAAAATGAAGCTCAAAGTAAACCACTCACAATCTCTTATAAAAAAGTAGATCACAAAGAAGGCTTGGCTCCTTATTTCAGGGATTATCTAAAAAGGATCATGTCCGCGACAAAACCTGAGAAAAAGACTTATGCTCAATATCAAATGCAAAAATATTCGGATGACTCACTGGCTTGGGAGACCAATCCGTTATATGGATGGTGCAACAAGAATCAAAAGCCGGATGGAAGCAATTATAACTTACATGTTGACGGACTTAAGATTTATACAACCATTGATTCCCGTATGCAAACCTATGCTGAAGAAGCAATCAGAGAACATGTCGGATTAGATTTGCAGGAAAGATTTTTCAAAGAAAAAAGAGGCCGCAGCTACGCTCCTTTTTCCAAATATATCAGCGACAAAGATATGGAAACAATCCTGACCCGTTCCATGAAACAATCTGACCGTTACAAAAATCTGAAACAGGAAGGTTTGAACGATTCCGAAATAAGGAAAATATTCGACAAAAAATCCGAAATGACCGTATTTTCCTGGTATGGACCTAAAGATACAATCATGACACCCTGGGATTCGATCAGATATGTAAAATCTTTCCTCCGTTCGGGAATCATGTCGATGGATGCAAGGACAGGAGCCGTTAAAGCTTATGTCGGAGGAATCGATTTCAAATATTTTCAATATGATATGGTCAATATGGGAAGACGGCAAATCGGATCCACCATTAAGCCTTATCTCTATTCCATGGCTATGGAAGAAGGTATGACTCCTTGCGATCAGGTGATGCATGAAGAAAAGTTTTTTATCACGGAAACGGGTCAACGCAAAGCAGTTGGTAACAACGCGAGAAAAAGCATAGGAGGCCCCGTCACTATTAAATGGGGATTACAAAATTCGGACAACTGGGTTACCGTTGAATTGATGAACCGGATGAATCCGTATATGTTCGCCAATTTCCTTCATTCTTTCGGTCTGAGAGGATACATAGATCCTGTCCCCTCCCTCTGTTTGGGTCCCTGCGATGTTTCCATCGCTGAAATGGTCAGCGGATATTCCGCATTTGCCAACCGGGGTATCCGTATAGAACCTGTATATGTCACTCGCATTGAAGACTCCTACGGAAACATTGTTGCAACGTTCTCTCCACAAATGCAGGAAGTTATCAGTGAAGAAACTTCTTTCAAAATGCTGGATATGTTGAGAGCGGTAGTAGACGGCGGTACGGGTTCTCGCTTGCGTTTCAAATATGGGGTTACCGCCCCCATGGGAGCTAAAACAGGAACAACACAAAATCATTCCGACGGATGGTTTATGGATTTCACGCCATCATTGGTCAGCGGAGTATGGGTTGGAGGAGAAGATAGAGATATCCACTTCGATTATATGGGTAATGGACAAGCGGCAAGTACTGCCCTTCCCGTTTTTGCCAATTTTATTAAAAAGGTATACAGTGATACAACATTAGGATATTCTCAAACAGAACAGTTTGTCGTTCCTCCGGAATTTAGCAATCCATGTGGAGGTTCATCCGATCTTCCCTATCCTACCTCTACCATACAAGGAGAAAATCAAGGGATTGACGAATTTTTCGAATAAAGTATTTTAAAAAATTTGATATATTTCAAAAAAAAGATATACCTTTGCAGCCGTCTTTGCGAAAGTAGCTCAGTTGGTAGAGCATAACCTTGCCAAGGTTAGGGTCGCGGGTTCGAGTCCCGTCTTTCGCTCTGAATCGAGTTTGGCGACAAAGGTCGCCTTTTTTATCTTTTTGAAAAATTGCCCGGATGGCGGAATTGGTAGACGCGCTAGTTTCAGGGACTAGTGTCCGTTAGGATGTGCAGGTTCGAGTCCTGTTCCGGGTACAAGATTGTATTAGTGATGAAAAAATATTACATTTGCAATTCTTTATAAGAATATGCGCGGGTGGTGGAATTGG
>JAVBSK010000355.1:0-3619 GCA_031556755.1 Bacteroidales bacterium
GATGGTTAAAGAAAAAAATCAATCAATATTTTTGTTCGGATAGTCAATCGTATAATGTAATCCCCGGCTCTCTTTCCTGGCAATTGCATGTTTAATAACCAAATAACCGACATTGATGATATTGCGTAACTCGCAAATATCTCTCGATACGACAGACCTGATAAAAAGATTCTCAGTTTCCCTATAAAGTATTTCCAATCTGTCCATTGCCCTCTTCAAACGTAGATTAGAACGGACGATACCGACATAATTAGACATGATGAATCCGACTTCCTTGACGCTTTGAGTGATTAAGACCATTTCTTCGGGTAGGGAAGTTCCCTCATCGTTCCATGTTGGAATATTTTCCTTAAACTGATAATTGTCTATGATGTTCTTTGCATGTTTTGCTGCTGCATCGGCATAGACTATGGCTTCCACCAATGAGTTAGACGCCAGTCTGTTGGCCCCGTGAAGTCCTGTGCAAGAACATTCTCCGGCCGCGTAAAGCCGGTTGATACTTGTTTGACCATTCAGGTCAACAACAATACCTCCACACAGATAATGTGCAGCGGGAGCGACAGGAATATAATCTTTGGTAATGTCAATGCCTTCGGAAAGACATTTTTCGTATATATTAGGGAAATGCTTTTTTGTTTCTTCCGCATCTTTATACGTCACATCCAGATAGACAAAATCGTCTCCCCGGTTTTTCATTTCCGTATCGATGGCGCGGGCTACGATATCTCTGGGCGCTAAAGATTTACGGTCATCATATTTTTGCATAAATTCTTTACCGGATTTCGTACGAAGTACGCCTCCGTATCCGCGCATGGCTTCGGTTATCAGGAAAGAAGGACGTTCTTTCGGGTTATATAATGCCGTGGGATGGAATTGTACGAATTCCATGTCTTTTACCATGCCTTTGGCCCGGTAGACCATTGCTATACCATCTCCGGTCGCAACCAAAGGGTTGGTAGTCGTATGGTAAATACTTCCGATTCCTCCTGTTGCAATCATCGTGATTTTCGACAGAAATGTGTGGATATTATTGGTTCTTTCGCTCAGTACATAAGCTCCATAACATTCTATATTATCCATTTGCCGGGTTACTTTTACTCCTAAATGGTGTTGAGTCAGGATTTCAATGGCGAAGTGGCGATCGAAAACTTTGATATTTGGATGGTTCTTTACACTTCGGATCAGGCTTTTTTGTATTTCTGCACCGGTAGTGTCTTTGTGATGAAGAATCCGGAATTCGGAATGTCCACCTTCTTTATGCAAGTCGAAATTACCTTCTTCGTCTTTGTCGAAATCAACACCCCACTTGATGAGCTCGGCTATTTGATCCGGAGCTTCTTTTACGACTTTCTCTACTACGGTCAGATTACAACAATCGTCTCCGGCAATCAATGTATCACTGATATGTTTTTCAAAATCGTCCATAGGAGCTGTCACGGAAGCGATTCCTCCCTGGGCAAAAAAAGTGTTGGCTTCTTCCAGGGTTGTTTTACAAATGATTCCAACGCGTCCCTTGTCTGCGACTTTGAGTGCAAAACTCATTCCTGCAATACCTGAACCGATGATAAGAAAATCAAACTTATGAACCATATGGTATATTTAATATATGCTTGCAAAGTTAAGCAATAAATATGCATATCAAAAACAAAGTTTCTATCTTTGTGTTCAATAGAAAGTTCAGTGTTCTACTGGTTTGAAATTTTTAAAAATCTCTATTATGTTTTATGACGTAGCTATTATTGGCGGGGGGCCGGCAGGGTATACGGCTGCAGAACTCGCAGGAAAGAATGGGTTAAAAACGATTTTATTCGAGAAAAACGCCTTGGGAGGAGTTTGTTTGAATGAGGGTTGTGTTCCTACAAAGACTTTGCTTTATTCAGCAAAGGTTTTACAAATCGCTAAAGATTCGGGTAAATATGGAGTTGGATGTGAAAATATTTCTTTCGACCTCTCGAAAATTATTCAACGGAAAAACAAGGTTGTCCGTAAACTGAACGCCGGAATCCGTGCAAAAATGCAGGATGCCGGAGTGGAGGTTGTTTCCGGAGAGGCAAAAATAATGAGTAACAATATTTCCGGTACTACAATCGCTTGTAATGAAAAGATATATCAGGCACAGCATATACTGATATGTACCGGTTCGGAGAATGTCTTGCCGCCGATTCCGGGTATCAGGGATGTTTCGTATCTGACTTCCCGTGAAGCCTTGGAACTCAAAGATTGTCCCGGATCATTGTTGGTTATCGGCGGGGGAGTTATCGGAATGGAATTTGCTTCTTTTTTCACGTCTCTGGGTGTTAAAGTGATTGTTGTTGAAATGCTTGATGAAGTTCTTGGAGGAATGGATAAGGAACTTTCAGCTATGCTGAGAGCTGAATATGCAAAAAAAGGTGTTGAGTTTCACTTGAATACCAAAGTCGTATCAATACTTGGAAATAAAGTTACTATTGAGAAAGACGGGGAACAAAAAATCCTGGAAGCGGAAAAAATTCTGGTCAGCACAGGACGTAAACCAATTATCAAAGGGTTCGGATTGGAAAATTTGAATCTGGAAATGTTCCGTTCCGGATTGAAAGTAAATGAATATATGCAAACTTCCGTTCCTAATATTTATGCTTGTGGAGATGTTACCGGTTTTTCCTTGTTGGCTCATACTGCTGTCCGTGAAGCTGAAATAGCCATAGAACATATTCTAAAGAAGAACGTAAAGATGAATTATAAAGCAATTCCGGCAGTCGTTTACACGAATCCTGAAATTGCTGGGGTAGGAGAGATGCAGGAAAGTCTGGAAGAGAGGGGAATATTTTATATTTCAAAAATATTACCGTTGAGTTATTCCGGTAGATTTGTCGCAGAAAATGAACAGGGAGGTGGAATTTGTAAAATTCTTTTGTCTTCAGACGAAACGATATTGGGAGTTCATATTTTAGGCAATCCGGCTTCTGAGCTGATAACTATAGCCAGTATGGCGATTGAAAAAGGTATGAGTTCAGAAGAATTGGCAAGTATTATTTTTCCGCATCCTACGGTTGGTGAAATTATCAAGGAGACTTTAATGGCATGAAAAATAAACTGCCCCCTAAAAGTTGGACACCAACATTAGGGGGTATTTTATATGAGAGAAGTTGACGGATTTTACTTGTCCTATCTAACCCGTATGTAATCAGCAATTTATCTATCAAGATTTTATTCTACTCACTCGTTACTCACTCCGTTTTTGGAGGCTATTTTTAAGAGAACTCTTCCTCTTTAAGTGATGCTACGAAGATAGAAATAAATTTATGGATTTCCAAATATTTATTTTATTTTTCGCACGATAAGATGTATTTTTATATATCTTTGAGCAGAAAATAAAATCAAACAGAAGAATATGAACAAATATATTGAAGAATTTCATAAACTCAAAATCTTCCACAAAAAAGAGGTTGTTGCATTGACTGGTGACGAAAATGCAGCAAAAGGACTTTTACGGAGGTATAAACAACAAGGATTAATATCACAGGTAAGGCGAGACCTCTACGTTGTAACAGATTTGGCGACAAAAACTAGTTCTGCTTCAAAATATGAAATAGGCAGTCAAATAAATTCTTCTTCCTATTTGTCCTATCATGCCGCACTG
>JAVBSK010000300.1:0-4455 GCA_031556755.1 Bacteroidales bacterium
TATTACAAGGAAGACATCCGCTTCATCAAATTTTCCGAATCTCACACATCTGCAAAATCTAAAAGATACACAGAAGAATCCGTCAGGTTTGATACCTTACTGCACTCTTCTTCTTCCGGATTCGACATGGTTAGCATTTTCATGTTTGTCAGGACAATTGATTACTCGACCCTGAAAAAAGGAGATTGCTTCAACCTGACTTCATTCGTGGGAAGAGACGCCATTCCGATGGTTCTCCGCTACATGGAACCTAAGGCCATTGAAATTGATTCGAAAAAATACAAAACGCTAAGAATAGAATTAGATCTGACTGATGATGCTTTCTCCGCGAACAAAAAAGCGATGGAAATCTGGATCAGTGAAGAACCGAGCCGCATTCCGGTTAAATTGCGAGCTAAACTAAAAATCGGAGCGGCAGAAGCTGAGTTAAGTTCTGCAAAAAACATAAAAAGCGCTTCAGATTCTAAAGCGCCTTAAGTTCTCAAATAACCAGAAGAGGTTACAACTCAATGATCCGCTCTTCGAAGAGGGTCATTTTCTCAATCCCGGTGTCGGTGACCAGGAATGTATTTTCTATTCCGACAGCTCCGATGCCGGGCAGAACAAATTTGGGTTCAAGGGCGAATACAACTCCCGGTTCCAATGTCTCTTTTGAACGTTCGGTCAGCACGGGTAATTCATTGATCTCTATTCCCACTCCGTGTCCTACAAATTTTGCCTGTTGTTTAGTTCCCATATAACAATTTTCAAGTCCTGCTTCCCGAGCCATTTGAAGGGACAAGATATACAGTTCCGAGCATTTTGTTCCCGGCACGGATTTCTCCATGACAGCTTCCTGGATATCAATGGAAACCTGATGCGCCCGGTAAGCGATCTCGGGTAATTTCCCGACAGAAAACGTACGGGTCATATCAGTCAGGTATGCCGTATAATTCCCGGCCATATCCACCATTATGCTGGTTCCTTCTTGCAACACCGTTCCGTTAGCGCCGATGGGTAAAGACGGATGCGCTCCCCTTCCACCCAAAGCATAATCAAATGGAGACGGAGATTCTGCATTGTTACCAGACAATACACTTCCCATGTAAATATCCATATTGTTGCCGAAACTCCTGAAAATACCGATAGATCCGTTCAACCTCATCAGGTACTCTATCTTGGATTGGAATTCCGTATCTGTCATCCCCCGTTTATAACAATGCTTGATCTGAGCATATACCTGCATGTGTTTCTGTGCGGAAATCCGGAGTTGAGCGATTTCCCAGTCTGTTTTAAGACTGCGCACCTGTCTCAATAGAACTGTGGCATTTCCTGTTTTTTCAGGATTAAAGGCAGCCTGCAAGCGAATGAAATCATTATAAGTAAGTTGGTCTCCTTCCAGCAAAAGGTGTCTGGGAGCGGAAATTCCTTTATCCGCCAGCATTCCGGGAATGTCCTCGGGTTTACGTATATGAACAAGCTGAGGAAGATTCACTTCACCCGGACGACGCACAAAATAGAGCGCCTCTCCCTCTGCCGGCAAGTAGATATATCCCGTAAAAATGACCCCCGAGAGATAATAAATATTTACATTCGAAGCGACAATACATGCATCGGCATTCATTGCCTGCATTTTTTCCTGTATTCTTCTCTGACGTATTTTTAAGTCTTCATTCAATGAAAAGATATCCATAAAATTGATATATATGATGATTCGATTATTTTAAGAGAACAAAATTAGAGTATATTTTCAATTTTATGCAGATTTAATTTTTATAAAATTTAAAAAACGGATGAAATCTATTAATTTTGCACCGGAAATTATCAATCATAAATCAAATGTTGACAGTAGAAAAAATTGGCGGGACGTCAATGTCTCAATTCGGGGATTGTTTGAACAATATTATCAAGGGCAATCGTAAGCCGGAAGAAATGTATAACCGTATCTTTGTTGTATCGGCATACAACAACGTAACCAACTGGTTGCTTGAACACAAAAAAACGGGTGAGCCCGGAGTATATGCCAAATTTCTCAATGCTGACGATTATGCCGCCGCTCTGAACGAACTGTATCACAAACTACTGAAAATCAACGAAGGTTTTGAATCCATCGGATTGAATTTATCCGAAGCCCAGCAATTTATCCAACACAGGATCCAACAGGCGGAAACCTATTTGCAATCCATGTACCAGGTCATTACCTCCGGATACGTGGAAAAAAGCCATATTTATCTGGCCGCAAGGGAAATTCTGGCATCTCTGGGAGAAGCCCACTCTGCATGGAACTCCTGCAATATACTCAACAGGAACGGGATTAACGCCACCTTCATAGATCTTTGCGGGTTCAACGATAACGAGTCACTGACCATCGACGAACGCATCCGTAAAGCATTCAAAAATATTGATTTCTCCAACACATTGTGTGTTGCAACCGGCTATACCAAAGGAACCGAAGGAATCATGCGCGCTTTCGACCGCGGATACTCGGAAATAACTTTCTGTAAAGTGGCGGTGGAAGTAAAAGCAGACGAAGCCATCATACATAAAGAGTTCCATCTGTCGAGCGCCGATCCCAAATTGGTGGGAATAGACAAATCCATTCCTGTTGGAAAAACGAACTTCATCATCGCCGATCAGTTGGCGGATGTAGGCATGGAAGCCATTCATCCGAAGGCATCCAAACCCCTGGAACTGGCAGGAATCAAAATCAGGATCAAAAACACATTCGAGCCAGAACATCCTGGCACATTGATTTCAACCGATTATATTTCCCCCGAACCCAAAGTGGAAATAGTCTCGGGAACAGACAATGTAATCGCTTTCGAGGTACACGACCCCATGATGGTCGGAGAAGTGGGATACGACCTTCGTATCATGAAAATACTGGAAAAGCACAAGGTTAGTTATATCCTCAAATCAACCAATGCGAACAGCATCACTATGGTTGCATGGGACAAACCTTATGTGCACGAAATGCTCGAAGAACTACGTAAAATAGTTTATCAGATTACTGTAAAAAAAGTAGCCATCGTATGCTGTATGGGAACCAATATCGCACATCCCGGATTCTTGTACAAAGCAGCCAAAGCATTGAGCGATAAAAACATCAATATAGAATGTTTTGGACAATCCCTGAAGCAGGTTAACATGCAGTTTGTCATCGAGAGAGGGCAATATTCAGATGCTGTTATCGCCTTGAATAATTCTCTTTGTGCAATGTAAAAACAAAAATAAGCTGTATGATATTTGAATTCCAGGAATTTTTAAGCGCATTTATCGTTTTGTTCGCCATCATCGATGTCACCGGATGTCTCCCTATTTTTCTCGATTTACAGGAAAAGAACCAGAAGTTCAGCCCGGGAAAAGCGGCGATTATGGCGGCAATCATTCTTACCGTTTTCTTCTTCGTCGGAGATTGGATCTTAAGCCTGTTCAACGTCGACGTATCCTCTTTCGCTGTCGCAGGAGCATTGGTCATCTTTGTCATTGCCGTTGAAATGACTTTCGGCGTTGAAATTTTTAAGTTGGACGGGCCCGGAGGAAATGCAACAATCGTCCCTGTCGTTTTCCCGTTGATCGCCGGACCGGGAGCATTCACCGCCCTGCTTTCTCTGAAAGCGGAATACAATCAAATGAATATTCTACTGGGATTACTTTTGAATATGGTGATCGTCTTCTTTGTACTCAAATACGTAGGATATTTCAAAAAATTATTGGGTTCGGGTGGGGTTTTCGTATTAAGGAAATTCTTCGGAATCATTCTTCTTGCGATTTCAGTTAAACTCTTTATGAGTAACATCACCCACTTACTGTCCAATTAGTGCTTCATTATTTCAATCCCGGGAACGAAACCGCTATCATCAATGCATCTCCTTACTACACTCCTGCCGCCAATCAGTTAAAGATGCAACAGGACCTGGCTTATCTTCCCGCCTGGTACGCCGGCTCTCCAGCTGACTTCATCTGGATTGAGAAGCCGTTATCTTCGGATTTTTTGCAATCTGTACGACATTTCCGGTTACCCCGGGCGCTCACAAAAGAAACCTGCAGCGAATACAAAACAGGACTATCCGGTTTGGACATATCGTTGTGGGGAATATCACCTCAAAGCATCTGGTATTTTGAAGTGCTAAACAAAAACTATGGATTGAATCTCCTGTGTCCGCCCATGCGGGAGGAATACAAAGCTTTGTCAGGAAGACAGACCGCAAGGAAATGTCTGGAATATATTACCCGTTCCATTCCAGAGATCGAATCCGATATCATCCCTGAATTTTATACGAATATCGACGATATAGAAAGAAAAGCCTTTGCTACGCCTTTCGATTTATTGATAAAAGCGCCCTATTCTTCCTCCGGCAGAGGACTGATTTGGATTCCTGCCGGAACTTTCAATCGCTCCGAAAAACAAATTACACAAGGAATATTGCGAAAACAAGGCATGGTTTCCATTGAAAAAGTATTGGATAAAAAACT
>JAVBSK010000165.1:0-8311 GCA_031556755.1 Bacteroidales bacterium
CAGAATTATTCAGGAAAAAGGGCTGACTAAGTCCCATTTGGGAACTCTATCTCTGGCAAGCGCTGCAAACGGAGACGTGACCGCCTGGTGCATCCTGGCTGTTGTCATCGCTATCGCCCAATCAGGCACCTTTGCCGGCGCCATTTATACAATTCTTTTCACAATCCTTTTCCTGTTAGTCATGTTTTATGTCGTCCGGCCTTTCCTGAATATCATCGGGAATATATACAAAAACAAGGAAGTAATGACTAAAAATATAGTGGCTTTTATGCTGTTGATATTGATTATTTGCGCATATACCACTGAAATATTGGGAGTTCACGCTCTTTTCGGCTCTTTCTTAGCTGGGGTGATTATGCCGGCAAACCCCAAGTTCAGAAAAATCATGACGGAAAAAGTAGAAGACGTATCATTATCTGTTTTTCTGCCCTTGTTTTTCGTATCCACCGGATTGAAAACCCATATAGGCTTGATCAGTACTCCCCATCAATGGATGACCTGTCTGGCATTCATAGCTTTAGCTGTCGTCAGTAAAGTAATAGGCACCGCAATTCCCGCCCGGATTACAGGAGAATCCTGGAAAGACAGTTGGTCACTGGGAGCTTTGATGAATACACGGGGATTGATGGAATTAATCGTCTTGACTATCGGTCTTGAAATGAAAATCTTACCTGATGTCATCTTTGTCATGTTGGTACTGATGACCCTGGTAACCACTGTCATGACAGGTCCTCTACTTAATTTCATCGATTTTTGTTTTGAGAAAAAAGTAAAAACCGAAGAAAAAGAAAAAATACAGGTCAAGATTCCCAGCAAATTTCATTTACTGTTATCATTCGGACGAGCAAGCAGTGGAAGCATCCTGTTAAATGTAGCCAACCAGGTCTTTTCAAAAGGTAGAAAACCATTGAGTTTAACCGCATTACACTTGACTGTCGGAACGGAAATCAATCCCATATACATGGAAAATTTCGAGGAGGACAGTTTCAAACCGCTCAAGGAAGAAGCCCAGGCATTGAATCTGGAGGTTGAGACCTGTTTCGATGTCACCAATGATGTTGGTAAAAAAATCACTGATATGGTGAACGATTCGGGATATGATTTCCTGTTGGTGGGTGCCGGAATTTCAATGTCCAAACTGCCCGAAGACATTGAAGCGTCCAGATACAAGGATATGTATTACGAAAAATATTTTTCCAAGATCGGCGCCTCCGAGTCGTGGTTCTATCCCGGTGATTTATTGAAAGACAAAACCCATCATTTCATCAGTGAGGCCAATGCATCTGTCGGCATATTTGTGAACAGAAATTTTGAACAAGCGACAAAAGTGATTGTTATCTTGGATAAGCCGGAAGATGTTTTCCTTCTGGAATATGCCTCCAATCTGATTCAGAGTAACGAAGCAACCGTATGTATCCACGAAATGAATGCAGAAATCAGGGAAAACAGGATATCCGAAAGACGGCTTGGAGAATTTTTGATTTTCAACAACAATATTTCGGTTGTCTCCAAGTCTCAGCTTTCGATTAAAATCCTGTCTGAATCCGACTTCATGCTGGTCAGTTACAATACCTGGGTGAGGATTTCGGAAGAGGAAAAAGATGCTTTACAACTAATGCCTTCGACATTAATTATTAATCAGAAATCAAGAAAATAGTTTTCAATATGCAAATCAAAATATTTCAATTCAACCCGATAGAAGAAAACACATACCTGATATGGGATGATTCTTCCAAAGAAGCCGCCATCATCGATTGTGGCGCTTACTATCCGCAGGAAAAAGAAGAACTGAAGCTATTCATTGAAGACAACAAACTGCTTCCTAAACACCTGCTAAATACACATTTACATTTGGATCATGCTTTCGGAAATAAATTCATCTATGATTGCTATCAATTGTTGCCACAATATCACCGTTCTGAAGAAGAAATGATGCCCGGCCTGCAACAACAAGCGACACATTTCGGGATGAAAGTAGAAACACTTTCACTCGGAGCCGGAAGATACCTGAAAGAAGAAGACACGATTTCTATAGGCAACACGATACTGAAAGTATTGGAACTGCCAGGGCATTCTCCCGTAAGCCTGTGTTATTATGCCAAAGAAGAAGGGGTTTTATTTTCGGGTGACGTTCTCTTCCACGGAAGTATCGGACGAACTGATCTGTGGGGTGGAAATTACAAGTTACTGGTCAGCGGAATCAAAAATAAATTACTCACTCTCCCCGGAGAAACCGTCGTATATTCCGGACACGGAAAATCGACAACAATCGGAGCTGAGAAAATACATAATCCTTTTCTGAAAGAATAAACAATAACGAACAAAATGTTTATTTACAAAAGCAATGCAACAATCTGAAAAACAATCAATTAAATAAGATAAAACAAAATTAATATCTCATGAAAACAGAGCAGTTTGTATGCCGCCATGTCGGTATCAATCAGGAAGAGCAAGAACTGATGTTAAAAAAAATCGGAGTCAGGAATCTGGATGAACTAATCGCTCAAACCATTCCTCAAAACATCCGGTTAAAAAATGAAATCAATCTACCGGAAGCAATGACTGAGCGAGAATATGCCGAACATATCGCCGAATTGGCTTCCAAAAATGAGATATACACTTCTTACATAGGAAGAGGCTGGTATGATACGGTAACTCCGGCGCCTATCCTGCGTAATGTTTTCGAAAACCCGGAATGGTATACTTCCTATACTCCCTATCAGGCAGAAATATCACAAGGACGTCTGGAAGCTTTGTTGAACTTCCAAACCATGATCAGCGATCTGACCGGCCTTCCCCTTTCCAACTGTTCCCTGCTGGACGAAGCGACCGCTGCAGCGGAAGCTGCCAACATGATGTTCGGAGTAAGAAGCCGTGAACAGGTAAAAAATGAATCCGATATCCTCTTTGTAGACGAAAATATTTTTGAATCCACCCGTGCAGTGCTTCAGACCGTCACCGCCCCTTTAGGTATCAAATTACAAACAGGAAATTACAATACACTTGAGTTTACCGGTAAAATATTCGGTGCGATCATACAATATCCGAACGCCAACGGAAATGTGGAGAACTATACCGAATTTGTCAAAAAAGCGCAGATTGCAGGAAGTAGAGTCGCCGTAGCGGCAGATATCCTGAGTTTATGTCTGTTGGTTCCTCCCGGAGAATGGGGAGCCGATATCGTATTCGGAAGTACGCAACGCATGGGAATACCCATGTACTACGGAGGCCCTTCGGCAGGATACCTGGCGGCAAAAGACGAATATAAACGTATCATTCCCGGACGCATCATCGGTATCTCAAAAGATGCTTACGGCAAACAGGCTTTGCGTATGGCCTTACAAACCAGAGAACAACATATCAAACGGGAAAAAGCGACCTCCAATATTTGTACGGCTCAAGCCTTATTGGCGAGCATGGCCGGATTTTATGCCGTATACCATGGACCCAGAGGACTGAAAACAATAGCGGAAAGGATTCATTCCATCGCAGGATTTCTTTCCGGAGAACTGAACCGTTTAGGATATGTCCAACTGAACAATAATTTCTTTGACACACTCAAACTGCAACTTCCGTCAAATGCTTCCATGGAAATATTGCAGGAAACCGCCCTTGAATGTAAAGTCAACCTTCATTATTTCGACACGGGAGAAGTGGGCATCAGCATTGATGAAACAACATTACCCGACGATGTGGGTATTCTGTTGTATATCTTTTCATCGGCGATACAATCCGAATATGCCCTGGACAAGGACATTCCGGGAAAAATATACCTGGACAAAACGTTCATACGTACAAGCGATTACCTGACTCATGAGGTTTTCAACTCATACCATACGGAAACAGAATTGATGCGTTATATCCACAGGTTAGGAAGAAGGGATATTTCTTTGGCGCATTCCATGATTTCCCTGGGTTCCTGTACGATGAAGTTGAACGCGGCTTCCGAATTGTTACCACTCAATAATCCCGGATTCGCCAACATACATCCCTATGCTCCGGCAGAACAAACCGAAGGATATCTGGAAATGATTGAAAACCTGGCTGCTTACCTGGCTGAAATTACAGGCCTGCCGGGCGTCAGTTTCCAACCCAATTCCGGAGCGGCGGGAGAATACGCCGGCTTGATGACCATTCGCACCTATCTGCAATCCATCGGGCAAGGACACCGGAACATCATTCTGATTCCCGAATCCGCACATGGAACCAATCCGGCAAGTGCAGTCCGGGCGGGTTATCAAACCGTGACCGTCAAATGCGATGAACTCGGAAATACGGATATTGAAGATCTGAAAATCAGAGCCGAAGAGCATCAAAATGATTTAGCGGCTCTCATGATCACCTATCCGTCAACCCACGGAATCTTCGAAACCCGGATTATGGATATGTGCAAAATTATCCATGACAATGGAGGACAGGTTTATATGGACGGTGCCAATATGAATGCACAGGTCGGATTGACTAATCCCGGATTTATCGGAGCAGACGTATGCCACCTGAATCTGCATAAAACATTCGCTATCCCTCACGGAGGAGGAGGCCCCGGTGAAGGTCCTATCTGCGTATCTTCCCACCTGATACCTTATCTTCCGGAACATCCGGTCAAAACAGGCTCTTCTCTCAACACGGTAGCAGCAGCGCCTTTCGGTAGCGCCGGTATTTTACCGATCACTTACGGATACATCCGCATGATGGGAGGAGAAGGACTGAAGCAAGCTACTGAAATCGCTATTCTCAATGCCAACTACTTAGCCGCATGCCTGAAAGATGCATTCGGAATCGTTTACAGAGGTGAACAAGGACGAGTCGGACACGAACTGATTTTGGAATGTCGCACCATCAAAGACGCTTCCGGAATTACTGAAACAGATATTGCCAAACGTTTGGTCGATTACGGATTCCATGCCCCGACCCTTTCATTCCCCGTACACGGCACTTTGATGATCGAACCAACTGAAAGTGAAAGTCTGTCCGAATTGAACCGTTTTGTGGAAACGATGCTGAATATCCGTCAGGAAATAGAAGAAGTGGTTACGGGAGAAGCATCGAGAGAAGACAACGTACTGATCAACGCTCCTCATCCGGAATACGAAATAACGGCGGACGAATGGAAGCATTCCTATTCACGCCAAAAAGCAGCCTATCCGTTGGCCTGGTTGAAAGAAAATAAATTCTGGGTAAATGTTGCAAGAGTGGACAATGCTTTTGGTGACCGGAATTTAGTCAGCGTCCAATGCGCCTGTAACTAAGCCGGGAAGATTAAAATATATCTAAAACATTGATAATTATCAAAATAATTGTTAAATATCCGGTTGATTCAGGATTTCATGGAACAATTTCATTGTCTGATTGTTTGAAATAAAAAATAATTGTTGAATTTTTAAAAATAAGAAAATCATGTTAGATCCAAAAATGGAAGCTGCATTGAACGAACAGGCGAATGCAGAATTATGGTCAGCGTATTTGTATTTATCAATGTCTTATGACATGGATAACAAAGGTTTTTCTGGTATGGCAAGTTGGTTTGCACATCAAGCCAAGGAAGAATTCGAACATGCTACGAAGTTCCTCAACTACATCGGAGAAAGGGATGGAAAAGCCTTGCTTAAACCTATTGCGGAAGTTCGTCAGGAATGGAACTCTCCCAAAGATGCATTTGAAGATACTCTGATGCACGAAAAAGCCGTTACCGGTTTGATTCACAAATTGATGGACAAAGCCATCGAAATGAAAGACTATGCGACGCAAAATCTTTTGAACTGGTATGTGGACGAACAAGTGGAAGAAGAAGATACAGCCAGAAAAATTCTGGATGCAATTAAAAAGATTGAGGATAATTCCGCCTCTATGTATCTATTAGATAAGAAATTAGGAAAAAGAGAAAACGATTAGTTTTCTTTTTGGCGATTTGAAAACGTAGCCTTGTCAAAAACAGTTCAATAGCAGGTTTTGACAGCGCTACGTTTTTTCGTTATTATTTCTCCAGTATTTTCATTTCTTTGAGCCACTCCGTACAAACGGCGGTCCACATCTCTGTCGAACCTCCGTTTCCATAAGCAGTTATCCCATGCCCTCCGTAAGGAAAAATATGTAAAGAAGCCGTCACTCCAGCCTCTTTAGCCGCCTGGTAAAACAACAGGCTGTTCATGGAAGAAACAGTTTTATCATCGTTTGCATGAATCAAAAATACCGGTGGAGTCTGAGCATTTACTCTGTCTTCATTCGAATATCTTGAAATCAGCTCCTCTCCGGGATTTTCCCCTAACAACCGTTGTTTACTTCCTTTGTGCGCAAACATGTCTTTCATGGAAATAACTGCGGAAATCGTCACCATAAAATTCGGATTAAAAGCATATTGATCCAAAGCATCTCCGATTTTCGACACGTCTTCCCCGTGTGTGGCCAATGTCGTTGCGACATGTCCTCCTGCTGACGCTCCGTTAACACCTATTTTATTCACATCGATGCCCCACTCATCCGCATGAGCGCGAATGATTCTCATCGCCCGCTGCGCATCCTGCAAGGGAGCTATTTCCCTGTTCAACAAATCCCGGGATGTGGGCAAACGGTGACACAACACAAAAGCATTGACTCCGATACTATTGAAATACTCTGCAATAGGATTCTTCCTGTAATCGGCCGGAAGACGAACATACCCTCCGCCGGGAACAATCAAAACAGCTACACCCGTATTTTTCTCCGCAGGAGCAGGAAAACAATACATCCTCGGGCTTCCGACCTGATACAAGCGATCTTCTGCAATACTGTCCCTGAGATTCACCCTCCGGCTATTCGGCATTCCGTTCTCCGGCCATAAAGGAATTTCCTGAGCGACCAGCGTAATTACCGAGACAAAAACAAAAATAAGACTGATACTAATTTTTTTCATTCTATAAATATTGTTTATTTTTCTTACATAAAAACTAAAAAATTGATTCTTACAAGACATTCTTCACTTTATTTCATTTTCTGCCTCCAAGATCTCATGATATAATTCAGCTTCTTTCCCTCTGCCGTGGGTGTAAACCAGACATTTTGTTTAAAATCCAATTCCATTTTCCGGTAAACGGATATGGGGATTGTCGCTAAAGGTTTTTTATAATGAAAACCAAAATTTACTTCGATGATCCTACCCGTTTCCGGACTGATAATCAAAGTGATCCTTAATTCATTTCCTTTTACCCGTTGGCGTTCTGTCGGAGAAAATGCATTGTTCACAATGGAATAACATTGGGGTTTAGTCCTTGTATCCGGTTCCATAGTACTATTTTTTCCGTTATAACGATATACGTTTCCGCTGTTTTTATAATACATATCCTGATAGGTATATTGATTAGTTTTGTTATAAAGCGTAACTATCTTCCATTCGGGAACATCACATTGATAGGTGTAGCCATTTTCGACAAACGTTCTGGTTGTGCTGTAGTAATAGGTCTGGGCGATTACTTCGCCCGGAGAAAGCAACATTATACTAAAAACCAATAACAATTTCCAGAATTTCATATCTCTATTCTATTACACGCTGTGCAAATTAATTTCTCATCCGTCATTTATTTCATTTTCTGCATCCAATGTAACATAATATAATTCAGCTTCTTTCCCTCTGCCGTGGGTGTAAACCAGACATTTTGTTTAAAATCCAATTCCATTTTCCGGTAAACGGATACTGGGATTGTCGCTAAAAGGTCCTTGTAATGAAAATCAAAATTAACTTCGATAATCCGGCCCGTTTCCGGGCTGATTATCAAGGTTATCCCTAATTTATCCCCTTTTATCCGCTGTCGTTCTGTCGGAGAAAATGCATTGTTCACAATGGAATAACATTGGGGCTTGGTTCTTGTATCCGGTTCCAGGGTATCATTCTTTCCGTTATAACGATATACGTTTCCGCTGTTTTTATAATACATATCCTGATAGGTGTATTGATTGGTTTTATTATAAAGCGTAACTATCTTCCATTCGGGAACATCACATTGATAAGTGTAACCATTTTCGACAAACGTTCTGGTCGTGTTGTAGTAATAGGTCTGGGCGATTACTTCGCCCGGACAAAGCAACATTATACTAAAAACCAATAACAATTTCCCGAATTTCATATCTCTATTCTATTACACGCTGTGCAAATTAATTTCTCTTCCGTCATTTTTATTTCATCTCCTGCATCCAAAATCTCATGATATAATTCAGCTTCTTTCCCTCTGCCGTGGGTGTAAACCAGACATTTTGTTTAAAATCCAATTCCATTTTCCGGTAAACGGATATGGGGATTGTCGCTAAAGGATCTTTGTAATGAAAACTAAAATTTATTTCA
>JAVBSK010000397.1:0-3226 GCA_031556755.1 Bacteroidales bacterium
TGGTTACTTCTACCAAAGAAGTTTATTTGGAAATCCCGATGACAGAAGATGCACAAGTTCTTGACGAAGTGGTGGTACGTCCCCAAATCAATAAAAAACAGCCGATGAATCCGATGGCACTAACCGGGGGACGTGTGATTAATATGGAAGAAGCGAGCCGTTTTGCAGGTGGTTTCGATGACCCTGCCCGTTTAGTAACGTCTTTTGCCGGAGTCGCCGGAAATGTAAATACGAATGCCCTTGCTATCAGGGGGAACTCTCCCGCCTTTACTCAATGGAGAATGGAAGGCGTTCAAATCCCTAATCCAACCCACTACGCCGATATGACAGGATTAGGAGGCGGATTATTAACCGGATTAAGTGCTAATGTCGTCGGCAATTCTGATTTTTATAACGGAGCTTACCCTGCTGAATACGACAACGCTCTTTCGGGTGTTTTCGACATGTTTATGCGGACTGGAAATAATGAGAAATACGAACACTCTTTTGAAGTCGGCGTTTGGGGACTGGATGTAGCTTCCGAAGGGCCTATCAGCAAGAAAAACAAAAGTTCATACCTTATCAACTACCGGTATTCCTTTTCTGGTATTTCCGATGCTATAAACGGAGCCGATGAAGGACTGGACTACCAAGACCTTTCCTTTAAACTGAATTTTCCTACTAAAAAGGCAGGAACATTCACGCTTTGGGGAATCGGATTAAAAGATAAAATCCTTCAAAAATATGAAGAAGATGCTTCTAAATGGGAATCAATAGCAGACAAACAAGAAAATACGAATTATTTTACCAAAGGGGTTTTAGGATTAGGGCATAAAATTTTTCTGAAAAATGATGCTTATCTAAAAACAACCCTTGCAACTTCTTATTCGGGACTGGATGCAAATGTCGACCAGGTGGATGATGATAGGCAACTCTACCAAATGGCTGACATTCAAAACAATGAAACCAATTTCATGTTGAATTCCTATCTGAACAAGAAAATCAATTCAAAACATACTAACCGGACGGGTATTACTGTTACGGGAATCAATTATAATTTTGACTACAAAATAAGCCCTGAACCCAGTAAATACGAACCCATGAATACCATTTCGGAAGGAAGCGGGTTCAATGTAGCTTTCTCTGCTTTCAGCAGTTCTGTTTTTAACCTCAATAAATATTTCGATGCAAGTTTAGGTATTACAGGACAGTATTTCACGTTGAACAACCATTGGGCTGTTGAACCCCGTGCAGCACTTAAATGGAAAATCTCTCCGGGACAATCGTTGGCATTTGCGTATGGGCTCAACAGTGTTCGTGGCAGAATGGAGTATTATTTCGTAAAAACACCTGAAACCGGAGATGAACTTATCAATAAAGATTTGGATTTCAGCAAATCTCACCATTTTTCAATCTCATACAACAAGCGATTTTCAGACAATATCAACCTGAAAATCGAGCCTTATTTTCAACTGCTCTATGATATTCCGGTTGAACCCGGCACTTCTTTTTCTATCCTTAATTATAACGGTGCCGCACTGGACAAAAAGCTTGTCAATGCCGGCAAAGGTAAAAATTATGGCGTGGACATTACATTGGAACGCTACCTGAATAACGGATGGTACGGTATGTTCACAGGCTCTCTTTTCAAATCGGAATATTTGGGTGGAGACAATGTTTGGCGTAACACAAGAATGGACAGAGGGTTTATTCTGAATCTCTTAGCCGGGAAAGAATGGGTTTTCGGACAACAGAAAAACAAAACATTCAGCGCCAATATCCGATTGTCTTATCAGGGTGGAGACCGTTATACTCCAATTGATGAAGCTGCTTCACTTGAAGAACACAAACTTGAATACGACGAATCAAAGGCTTATTCCCTACAATTACCAAACAGCTTTACTTCTGATATTACCCTTCGCTACCGGATAAACAAGAAAAAAGTATCACATGAATTCTCTTTCATGATACTTAACGCTAACGGATTCAGGCAAACAGGTTATCGCTACAACCTGATAACGAATAGCGTAGAAACAGTGAAAGGTGCGCCGATTGTACCAAGCATAAGCTATAAAATATACTTCTAAAATACAAGTCTTGTTACGTTGAAAACAAATAAATACACAATAATATGAAAAAAGAATTATTAGTTTTATTAATCACAATAGTCTGTTTCATAGGAATCACTTCTTGCTCCAGTGATACAGGAGAATTTCATCTCTATTCATTTAAGGAGATTAGATATAGTATTGAAGATGGAGATGGATTAGAATGCTATAAGACTCCTATGGGAATAATAGTTAAAGTAAATAATAGTACAACGGAAGATTGTCCAAGCCCACAGAGTGATGCCTTTGTAAATAATCACGAAAGATATGTTTTTAGTAGTGATAATCTAAGTCTTTTTAGTATGGTGGATGAACCTGTGTATGTTCCAATTCCTTTTGCAATAAGGGGAACCCATATTTCTTTAACAGAAGAAAAGAAACCCTTTAGTACCATAGAAATTGACGAATCGAAAAAAATGGAATTACTTCCCTCATTTACAGTTCCTCCAATGACAAATATGACATTGACAGGAGAATTGACCATTGAGAAACTTACAGTTACATACGAAGCTGTTTTTATAGAACATCCATCTAATAAGGCAGTTAACATTAGGGGGAAATATATTAGATATTATCCACAAGGAATAGAAATAACACCTCATTTTGAAAAATTGTAAAAGGATATAAGATATACTTCTAAAACGATGAGAATATGGACAGTTATCTTGATGTTATCATGTGTAATATCAGTCAAAGCGCAAAATATAACTGGAAAAGTTATAGATAAGGATAATAATCCGATTGAATTGGCAGTGATTGTCATACAAACTGCCGATTCAGCCTATGTAAATTCCACTTATACCGATTCGTTAGGTCATTTTACGGTAAAAGCGGATGTTACCCCTTTTCTTTTAACCGTGCAACACCTGATGTATGAAACTTACCGGAATAAGTATGACTTACCTACGGTGGGTAATATACAAGTAAAAGAGAAGAGCATGTCACTATCGGAAGTAACGGTTACGGGAGAACGTCCTGTTGTCAGGGTAGTTGACGGCAAAATGACTTATAATATGCCCTATCTGCTAAAAGATAAAATGGCAGGTAGTGCTTATGATGCCATTTTAGAACTTCCGGGAGTTCATGAACAAAGGGGAAATATAGAACTTGCCGGAGCCAACGGGGTCACTGTAATTCTT
>JAVBSK010000198.1:0-4608 GCA_031556755.1 Bacteroidales bacterium
ATGAGATAATATGCCAATGAGTCAGAATTTTGGAGTTAATTATGAATTACGAATTAAAAATTACGAACAACGTTCCGAAGTTATAACTCTCCATAACTCATATAATTTTTAACTTTTAGTTTTATAATGATATGCAAGAAATATTAAGCACTTTCGTCCGCTCTATTTTCGTGGACAACATGATATTCGCCTATTTTCTGGGAATGTGTTCTTTCCTGGCGGTGTCGAAAAATGTAAAAACAGCCCTCGGGCTCGGAATTGCTGTTGTATTCATCTTGACATGTACGCTTCCCATCAATTATTTGTTGGAAAATTATGTGTTGAAAGAAGGCGCCCTGTCCTGGATAAACCCTCAGATGCAAGAGGTGAACCTGAGTTTCCTGGGGTTAATTGTCTTTATCGCAGTCATTGCTTCTTTTACTCAGTTGATTGAAATGGTGGTAGAAAAGTTCAGTCCCTCTCTTTACGCTTCCCTGGGAATATTTCTACCTTTGATAGCTGTAAACTGTGCCATTTTAGGTGGTTCTTTGTTCATGCAACAAAAAGAATTCCCGAACGCAGGCGTTGCAACTGTTTACGGTTTCGGTTCGGGAATCGGTTGGTTGCTTGCTATCGTCGGGATGGCGGCCATCAGGGAAAGACTGGAGTATTCGGATATTCCCAAACCGCTCCGGGGATTGGGAATTGCATTCATCATAACAGCCTTGATGGGAATCGGGTTCATGAGTTTTTCAGGAATTAAAATTTAATAGGATCAAAAACTTTCAATTTTTAACTTGCAGAATATGGGTAGTTTAACAATAATAGCAAGTATCATCGTCTTTTTGGTATTAATTCTGTTACTTGTCATCGTATTATTAGTCGCCAAAAATAAATTAACTCCATCGGGTAATGTGGACATCACTATCAACGAAGAGAAGAAAATATCCGTACCGATGGGAGGAACTGTTCTGGGAACTTTGCAGGCGAACGGAATCTTTTTGTCCAGCGCTTGTGGGGGAGGAGGAACTTGCGGACAATGCCGTTGTCAGGTATTGGAAGGCGGAGGAGAAATTCTTCCTACGGAAACCGGCTTCTTCTCCCGTAAACAGATCAAAGACCACTGGCGTCTCGGATGCCAGACCAAGGTCAGGGAAGATTTGAAAATACAGGTGCCGGAAGAAGTGTTCGGTGTCAAAGAATGGGAATGTGAAGTTGTTTCAAACTATAATGTGGCCTCGTTTATCAAAGAATTCGTAGTCAGATTGCCGGAAGGTGAATTCCTTAATTTCAAACCAGGCTCTTATATTCAGATAGAAATTCCTGGCTACGATTTGAAATTCACGGAATTCGATATCAAAGGCCGTCCGGGAGAAGGAGAACAAAACCGTTTCCAACCGGAATGGGACAAATTCAAAATGTGGGACCTGGCTTGCAAAAACGATGAAATAACTTCCCGCGCTTATTCCATGGCCAATTATCCGGCGGAAGGAAATATCGTTATGTTGAACATCCGGATTGCTACTCCTCCGTTCGACCGGACTATCGGAACCTGGAAAGAAGGAATTAAACCAGGACTATCATCTTCGTACATATTCAGTTTGAAACCGGGAGACAAAGTGAAAGTTTCCGGCCCTTACGGAGATTTCCATATTCTCGAGACCAAACGGGAAATGCTTTACATCGGAGGAGGAGCGGGAATGGCGCCCCTGCGTTCTCATTTGTTGCATCTCTTCCATACACTGAAGACTACCGACAGGAAAATTTCTTACTGGTATGGGGCTCGTTCGAAGAATGAAATATTTTATGAAGAAGATTTCCGTGAAATAGAAAGGAATTTTCCTAACTTTACGTTCCATATTGCATTGAGTGAGCCGCAACCGGAAGACAATTGGACAGGTTATGTTGGGTTTATTCATCAGGTTATATTAGATAATTACCTGATAAACCATGAAGCTCCCGAAGATATCGAATATTATATGTGCGGTCCGGGGCCGATGGCGAATGCCGTCAAAAATATGTTGGATAACCTGGGTGTTCCGAAAGAGATGCTGATGTTTGATGATTTCGGATAACTGAAGTTCTCACAATTTAATTTTTATATACATACATGTACAAGATGAAAACAGAAGATGATATCCTGGACGAAGCGATTGATGTAAGACCGGAAGACATAAGACCGTATGCATTCGTATCTAAAATGGCTTTGGATAGTCAATTTATTGGTTATTGCTACCGGGAACATCCCGAAACGAAAATCGATAGCGGATGGCGTTTTATGCATGGAACGGAGGATGAAGAATACCTGGAAGAGCAGGAAAACTGTATTTCTATTTATCTGGAAGAGGTATTGGACATCCATCCGGAGTTGAAAGAAATATTTGATTCCCCGGTTCATTCGGAATATGAATGGAATGAATCAAGCGGATCATACATGGAATTGTAGGGCTGCGCTGAAAATCAGGTCTTTATTCGAAACAGCGATACTTGCGGGCAAAAATACACCGATATATAAAATTGATTAATCCAAGTCCTGAACTTGTTCTTTCCTTACAAAAAGAGCACTGAGTTCATAGAGGAAAAATAAGGGAAGGAATACGACGAAAAGCGTGAACGGGTCTCCGGAAGGAGTGATGATGGCGGCCAGGAGTAGGTTGATAACAATAGCATATCTCCTGTATTTTTTGAAAAAAGACTTGGTCAGCAATCCCAGTTTTGAAAGGAACCAGGATAGCAATGGCAACTCGAAGATGGCGCCCATGATGAAAACTAACATGATGAAATTATCCATGTAGGAATCCAATGAGACTTCGTTTACAATGGTAGGACTCAATTGATATGTTGCTAAAAAGCGGAGAGTTAGGGGAAATACGAAGAGGTATCCAACCAGACAACCTGTGAAAAACATCAAGGTTCCGAAAGAAAATACCCATACGACATTTTTCTTTTCATGTTCGTACAATGCCGGTTTGACAAATTTCCACAATTCAAAAATCAGGTAAGGAAAAGTCAGGATGAGAGCGAACCAGAAAGAGGTTCTCATGTGGGTGAGGAACTGGGAAGCCAGCCTGATATTGATGATGCTGACTTGGAAATCCTGATTGCAGAAATCGGGCAGGAGGGTCAGTTTAGAACTTACTTTACATAAATATCTATACAAGACAAAATCGGAGTGGCAAGGTGCCATGATGACCTGATCGAACAGGTAGGGCATAAATACAAAACCGATTATTACAAAAAGTAATAATGCGATAACCGATCTGAACAAAGTCCATCGAAAGGCTTCAAGATGGTCCCAAAACGATAAATTTTGTTCTTCCACAAGGATCAGTCTTTGCGGTTGGATGTATCGCTGTCTTTGATATCATCCTCTATACCTTTTATTCCGTCTTTGAAACTTTTAACACCTTTACCGATTCCTTTCATCAATTCAGGAATTTTCTTTCCACCAAAAAGAAGCAGGATGGCCAGGGCGACGATGATAATCTCTCCGGTACCCACACTGCCGAGAAATAATAATGTATTCATATTTGAAGTTTGTTATAATTTGTATGTCTGCAGTTTGTGAAATAAATTGTTCAACTGCTTGGAAAGCATCCTTGTTTTTCTAAACTCAGGATGCAAATGTAATCAAATTATTTGAAATTTTCTCGGAAAAATTTACAAGAATTATATAAAAGAAAGTTCCGGTCTTATCTTGACAAATGAAATTAACACACACATACTATATAAAAGATAAGATATGATTTAGTCGATAATAGCGTATAGAAAAAAGAATAACAAAGTTTGCCAAAACAGGAACCGGGACTTTCTATTGATGTATCGGAAAGATAAGAAAATGGAAATAGCTTAATTTTGGAATAAAAAAATCCCTCTCATTCAGCGGAATTAACAGCAAAATAAGAGAGAAACCTATATCTCATCATTGTTACACATATACTCAACCGCTCCAAAAATCTTTTCATCGTAAGGAAAAATACCTCTTCAAAAAGAATATAACATAAAAGAACTTTCAATAGCTAATTTGTCAATTCAAATTAACGAGGACAAAGGTAACTTTTTTTTGATAAAAAAACGAATGATTCAGATAAATTTTTCACTGAAATAAATATCCAATGCCTATTTTAGCTTCTGAAACGCTGTATTTGACCATATCCGGATACTCTTCCATATGTTCGTCATATCTACTTTTCCGGTAGTAATAAGTGAGAGTTGAACTGAGAGTCAGGTGTTTATTTAAGTTATATCTGAGTTCCAACGATAAAATATCCAGAAAAGCGACACCTTTATCTCCCTGTGAATTTAAAAACAAAGCTTCTTCATGAGTCATATTTTCAAAATCCGTATTGGGCGGATATCCTTTCCATGTGAAAATCCGGTATTCTTCGAATTTCAAGCCGAGATCTAATTTGTTGTTGAATACGGTTCCGACTTTGAGTTTCGTACTGTATCCGCTTCCCAGGTTGTAATCCCTGTCAATGCCGTGATACCGGTCAGTAAGACTTGCTCCCAGGAGTATTCCGTTGAGGTGTGCGCCGATATATAATCTGTTACGCTTTTTTATCGCGGCTTTATATAATATTCCTCCGCCGAATGCCGATGCTTCTGAAATCATGAAAAAATCTTTGG
>JAVBSK010000366.1:0-7405 GCA_031556755.1 Bacteroidales bacterium
GGTTTTTGAAAATATCCCGCTCGAAGAACTCAGAAGTTATATCGACTGGCAGCCGTTTTTCCGTACCTGGGAACTTGGCGGAAAATTCCCGGACATCCTTACCGACAAAGTCGTAGGGGAAGAAGCCAGCAGCCTGTATAAAGACGCATTGCAGATGCTCAACAAAATTATCGGTGAAAAATGGTTTCAGGCGAAAGCCGTAATCGGGTTATTCCCTGCCAATTCGAACGACCGGGACGATATTGAACTTTATAACGAAGAGGGACATCAGATTAATACGTTCCGCACTTTGCGCCAGCAGACGAAAAAAACAGAGGGGGTTGCTAATTTTGCCCTCTCCGACTTTATACTTCCGAAAAATCCGGAAAATAAAAAAGACTATACCGGGTGTTTTGCGGTTTCCGTATTTGGTGCAGAGCAGATTGCCAAGCATTATGAAAAGGAACACGATGATTATTCTTCCATTATGACTAAGGCACTGGCTGACCGCTTGGCGGAAGCCTTGGCGGAATATATGCACGAAAAAGTGCGTAAAGAAATCTGGGGCTATGCTTCAAACGAGCAGTTGGACAATGACTCCCTGATTTCCGAAAAATACCAGGGAATCCGTCCGGCACCCGGCTATCCCGCCTGTCCCGACCATCTGGAAAAACGTACCATCTGGGAATTACTGGATGTAAATAATAACATCGGAACTCAGTTAACCGAGAGCCTGGCTCTGTACCCCGCCGCCTCTGTTTCCGGATATTACTTTGCCCACCCGCAGTCCAAATACTTCGGAGTAGGAAAGATCACACAGGAACAGGTAGAGGACTTTGCCAAACGAAAAGAGATTAAACTCGAAGACGCCCTTTACTGGTTACAACCGAATTTAGCCTGATGAAATATGGTGTTTTATTCCTGTTTCTAACCGGAAAAGTACTATTTACGTCTGAACTCGTCAATGGTTTAACTGTTGGCTCGTACAGTTACTTCTAACATCCAAGCGCCTGGCATCAAACCTATGTTAGCGGTTCGTGTATTTGTTTATCGAGGTTCAAATTCCTCACAATAATCTGTTAGCCGAACATTCTGAAAATTTTTATCATTGTCGTATTTCATAAAACGAACTACTGTCATCTTGTCTTTGTCTTTTATTGCTTGAAATGCTTTCGCTTCTTTTTTAAAACATAATTGATTAAAAAATTCACTTCCTCCGTATGGATTCCAAAAAGAGTTTTTACAATTTGAACATGTTTCCATACGATAACATTCTATCAATTGACTCTGAACTTCTCCAAATGCTACTTCCATATCGAAATTCTCTGAAATTGCTCCGAGAAGAGAACATACCCGCGTAATGCTCTTTTCATTACGAGTCATAATAATTTGAATTTCTGTTTCAATTCTTTTTTCCGATTTGATCTCCCAAACATGTATCGGTATAAACGTTTTCAGTTGGTAATTCTTCAATATCAACAATTTTTTCTCCTTGTCCTTGTAAGGATATTGTATATCATAGTCAAATCGGGCTAACTGAGTGTCGGAATATTGTTCAGGTTTATCAATGCTCAACTCCTCAAACCCGTCTGTTTCAATTGTCACTCCGTTAATTGTTATGGGGCAACAATAATCTGACGAACTTTCTATCAAATCTTTGACTTCAGTATTTATTGTTCCGTGCGAATCGGAAAAGATTGCTTTGTATTTCATACTATCGTTTCTAACATTCATAAACTTGGCGGTCAGGACATGTCCACTGAGCAACAAGCCGTCTGACTGAGACCAACAGTTGGGTGCGGAGATTTTATCTTTGAGATAACATATCATTCAACTCTTTCTTAATTGAGTTATTCTTTATGGCTTTCCGACAGCGAGTAGTTCTCTCTTGATCTCCTTTTGAGGCTAATCCGAGATCAAACAAAATGCTGTCCCGCAGACGAAAATCTCCCCATTTCAACTTGGGGTCTACTTTATCTGCTCGTTGAAATAAAACTTCAAAATCATCATCTGTTTCCTCTTTTTGTCTGATTGCTTCCAAATAGGCTCTTGTAAGAGCTTTCAATTCTGTTTCTTTCTCCGGTTGTTTCAATTCAGGATATTGAGAAAATATGGATTTCAGTTTTCTGTATTCTCCTTGGTCTGTTAATATATCAAGGGCATTTATCCAATAACGTTCGCCGATATTTTTATGCTTACAAACGGCTATAGCCGCTTCAATACCATGTTGAGCGCAGACGGATTCAACCAGTATTCCTTTATATGTTTCTATTTCATACCTTTCTTTACGGGGTTCACAAAGTTTGAATACTTTGAAAAATTCATCAACATTCCCCTTTTGGGCGTAATAACGAAGGATTACCCTGTAACCGTCTTCTTGATTATTCTCTTCTTTGAAAATATAAGTGGTTTTAAAGAATGGAATATAATTTTTCGCCTCGCTTATTTTATCCATTGCAACCATGTCTTCAATGATATGCAACAATACATGGTTATAAATGATTGCATCTTCAATCAATCGGGCATACGAATACATTACTTCGGAACTAAGGTTTTCACTATGAAAAATAACCAGAAGTGCTTTCTCCCAATCCAACGAATGTTGTAATTTATCCTTTCCAAGTAATCGCATAATCAAATCTTTCCACGATGTCCGATACCCTCTGAAACCGTGTTTACCACAACCGATCCCCAATCCGTTTCCGCGATACGGTTCTTGTGATAATATTTTAAGTGTGGCGAGAACGAATGTATCATTGTTGTCAGATTTTTTTCCGTTTATCGCATCAATACAAATGCTAACACTTTTTTCTATTTCTTTATTCATACTATTTGTTTTTCATTATGTAGCTTATACCCAACTGAATTACAGCTGTACTATTTTCGCTTTTTTGTTACAGTTAGCCTGCTACTCCAAAAGATAGGTATACAATACCTTTTTCCTGCATTTCAAATATCCACCAATAAGCATATTCGTCTTCTGACTGGTAATCGGAATATCCATCATTGAAATCGCCAAAAATTTCAGAGCCACTATATTCTCCTGTTCGTATTCTTATTTGATTCCCTGCAAAAAGGATTTCATACCCATAAACCTGATATCCGTTATCTATAGAAACTTTATAAAGTCCTTTGCTTTTATTCCAATGAATGTTATCCAGGTTAATATGGTTAAATGTTTCCTTTAAACTTTCTAATAAACCCTCATAATAAGTAGATTCCTCCTCCTTCATTTTCCCTAAAAAACTTTCAATACTATTTTTATCGTTATTATTTAAGGCATTTTTTAACTTCTTTAAATCCGAGATTGCAGCTTCCCGTTTTTTTCGGGATTTATCTTCAAGAGATTTAATCAAATTGATGTTTTTAGATTCAATATCTGTTAATGTTAGTTCATTATTGGATTTAATCGGCTTATACCAGGATTTTCGTTGGAAATAATTATCATATTTACCCTCGCTAAAAATATATCCTTTTCGGGCATATATCTCATTCCTTAACAAAGACAACTCTTCAGGGCTTTTCCCTTCGAGTTGCTTCTCTGTTACTAATTGTTTATCACAAATTGCGCAATTAGTAAGAGTTTGCCCATTACTATTCAATGTAATGAGTATGAGAATACAAAAAAACAATTTCTTTTTCATCTTGTTTTTGATTTAATTTGCTTTATACATATTCGGAGTGTTTATAACGAAGGGCCTGACTGCCAAACTTATGTTTACAATTCGGTTTTTTATTTCGGGTTAACTAATTCAATCATGTTATAAAGTATTCCTGCTTTTTCAACAGGAACATTGCATCTGTATTTCCCTGCCTTTTCAATGTCAATCATTGCTCTTTCAAACTTCAACCCATCTAATCCTTTTATATCTACCTGAACAAAAATAGTATTACCCTTCTCATAAAAATGAAATTTGTAATCATGTTGAGCTCTCGCATTAATTTTGAATTGACGAAAAGATAAATACTTTTTGTTGTCATAGGTAATCAGAAAATCATTTTCTCCATATCCAATTTTCTTGTCATATTTATTCTCCTTGTCATAAAAAATTTGATATCTTCCTCTTTCTTCGAATAGTTCCAAATCATTTTTACGGTTTATTGAGTTAAATCCCAATTCAATTTTAACTTTTTCACTTTCCAATGGTTTATCAACCGTTACTTCTATTGAATTCATGTTCCATAAATCCAAATAGTTTTTATTCAGTTGTATAAACAAATAACCCAAAACGATAAATAGTAAAATTGAAATGATGATTAACGATCTCTTTTTCATCTTGTCTTTGATTTGCTTTTATAAAGATGAACTTGCACCCAATGCTCAAGGATTTAGCACTAAATTTATGTTAGCGGTTCAGCTTTTTACTTTTCAATTTATTCAATTCATTTTTTGTTATCCAAAACACACTTCCAACAGTATCTTTCAAATTTTCGTGCATAACCAATTCTTCATCATTTTTGAATTTTGATGGTTTAATTACTGCAAATTCATAATAACTGCTCTTATTTCGGATTTGTTTTATGTTGTCAAAATAAATGGTGTCGTTCTGTAAATGAAATTTTCCCTTAATTTCTGTCACACCAAAACACACACTTCTTTCTTTAAATGTATAGTCATCTTTAAACTTCAATATTGTCATACAGTTTGCAGCACCTTCTCTTTCAGCAACAAGCAAGTTGTTCCCCTCTAATTTCTCAAAGTCAAAAAGTCCAAATGGTTTAATAAACGTCAATACTAATACTATTGTTAATAGTCCAATCTGAACAAGTCTGTGTTTGTCTATAAACTTCTCCTTTATTGCAAGGTAGATTTGCCAGAAAAGTATAATTACAAGTCCAAAAAAAGCAACAATTAATAACAAAAATAGTAAGAATGCAAATAACCCAAGTTTACCAGCCCAATAGTAAGTGGTGTTTATTATGAGAAAGAAAATAATTGTCGTTATTAAAAGTCCTTTATGTTTCATAATTACTGCATTTCGTTTTGCAAACTGACCAACCCTCCTTTCACCAAACTCATGTTAATGGTCGGTTCCCTTTTTTTCAAATAGAAATCTATCTCCGGAATCCGGGTCTCCAATAAAGCTCCAGATTATTAAATGATCATCCTTTAGATACAATTCATATTCGGTTGATAAACCATTCTTATAAAATCCACTTTTGTCGAAATTTAATTTTAGAACCCAGTACTCATTTTTATAATCTTTCTTTATTTCCCATTTTCCACTTAGTTGTAAAAATCTTTTTCCCTTGGTATCATTAAATACATCCATGAATTCCGGAAAATTAACGGCTTCAAATTTCCCATCTTCACTCAATATCAACTCCACTTTTTTGTTTGCATCATAGCCATTTTTTTTTATCAGATCATAACTGAAATGATCAATTCCCCATGTTCCGACTAATTCTTTTACTTTAGGCTCTTGGGAAACACTTTTTGTCGTTACCCCATCAACCGGACTTACATTAAAATATCTGCAACTTGAAAGTGAGGAAATCACAAGGATAAATACTAGTATTCTTTTCATTATATACCGAATTTTAGAACTTCTATGATGAACTTAATAACTTTTAAATATACACAAAAGTACAATACTTTATTTTTTCAATGGCTAAAAATACTGTCCGTTGGATGATTTATATAACGAAGTGATGAAGCCCTTTATATATAAATCACATCTTTTTGATAGATTATTTTATAACCAGCAACCCAGGCTATCCATTCAAAAATGACCTAATATCCACTGTAAACAATAAAATTCCTTACATTTGTTTCAATTATTTTTATTTTTAATAAATTCGTTCTATGGAAAACCAAAAACAGGCTTCTAAAGCAGACACAAAGAAAGGAATTATCATTGCTCTTTTATTAATAATCGCCTTCTGTGCTTACGGTTATTACGACCTTGTACTCAAAGACAAAATCAACGGTTCCACTCTTATTGACAATCCCACCTCCCAAGCTATAACAGTTCAGATAGACGGCCAGACCTATCAGGTTCCGGCCAATCAATATGTAAAAATAGACCTGGAATTAGGAAAACATAAAATCAGCTGTAAACAAACCGGTCTGTCAAACGAAGAATTAAATATAGATCCGGTGCCGTACGGAGTGATTAATCCTACCCAGTCTAAATATGTAATCTACAATATTATTTTTACGGAAAAGGATCTGCGTTCTCGATTTAAACCCTATCAGGTAGAAGGAAGGGAAATCTATTCTCTCCTGGGAGAGCCAAGAGTAACTACTGACCTGTTTATTCCCGATCTGACGAGCGGAAAAGGAAATATTGACGATAAAGAACCTTCTTCACAAAGCTATAATCGAATGAACCAGGATTATGCCTTCCTTACTAAAATTTTCCGTCTGGCTGATTTCTTTGAGTTTTATGATAAAAATAATAAATAATGAACCATTTCGTTCAAATTATCAATCAGCTGGCAGAAATAGAACACAAATTGAAACAGGAAAACCGGGAAGTCAAATTTGAGCGGAATTTCAACCGAATCTCTTCTATTCTGGAAGAAGAGGGATATAAATACAGTTATCCCTTAGGGGAGAAATACACCGAAACACGCACGGACTGCGAGGCCAATATCGTAGGAAAAGAAGCCAAAAACATGATAATCACTCAGGTTATCAAACCCATTATCTATAAAAAAGAGCCGGAAGGCTGGATTTTAATACAAAAAGGAATTGTACTGGTAGAAAAAGCATAACTGAACTCTATATGAAAGCAGTAAACTTTGGAATTGACCTGGGAACTACCAATTCCCTCATCGGTAAATATGAAAACGGACAGGTCATTTTATTCAAGAACCCTGTGGGACACAAGGAAAGCCTGGCATCCGTGGTTGCCTTCCGGAAAGACCGTATTCTGGTCGGGGACAAAGCACGGGAATATGTACTGAAAGATCCGGCCAATGTATTCAGCAGCTTTAAACGGCGCATGGGAACAGACGACCGTTTTTATGTGGTAAACTTAGACGAGAACATTACCCCTGTCGAATTATCCGCCTATGTTTTACGGGAACTTAAACAATTTGTACATACCGGAGAAAAAGCAGAAGCTGCGGTCATTACCATTCCCGCTTCCTTTGACACCATGCAGGCAAATGCCACCAAAGAAGCCGGAAAAAAGGCAGGATTCCAGGATGTTTTTTTATTACAGGAACCCATTGCCGCAAGCCTCGCCTATTTCAATAACCAGAATGAAGAAAAAAACGGTTACTGGCTGGTGTACGATCTCGGAGGAGGAACCTTCGATATTGCATTGGTAGAAATCCGGGACGGAGAAATGATAGTAAAAGATCATGAAGGGAATAACTTTCTGGGCGGATTGGATTTTGATACCCTGATTGTGGAAAACCTGATTGTTCCGAAGATTATTGAAAAAACCGGGATAGAAGATGTTCATGAACAACT
>JAVBSK010000110.1:0-6804 GCA_031556755.1 Bacteroidales bacterium
ATACCTGATATTCCGAAAGGAAAAAAGAATCATGAATGGCATTCAATGCTTTACGCAAATATTTCTTTTTGATAACAAACGATATATTGGTTTCTGAAGCCCCTTGTGCGCAGGCGATTACGCTGATTCCGCTTCTTCCGAGCGTACCGAAAAGTTTTCCGGCGATACCTGGCGTACGTTTCATATTCTCACCAACGATAGCCAGTGTAGCCAAGTCATTTTCCGCTTTGATATCATTGAGTTCTCCCTGGGTCAGTTCCAATGCAAATTCATCTTTCAATACTTTGACCGCCAATTCGGAATCTGCATTCTTGACCGCAAATGAGGTTGTATTTTCCGAAGAGGCTTGGGAAACCATAAACACACTGATTCCTACCTTTGTCAGAGATTTGAATATGCGGTAATTAACTCCAATAACGCCCACCATTCCCAAGCCCTGTACCGTAATCAGGCAGGTGTCGTCGATAGAGGAAATACCTTTGATCGCTTTACCTTCGGTATTTTTTTCTTTGGTAATGAAAGTTCCCTGTACTTCCGGTTTAAATGTATTTTTGATTCTGATAGGAATATTCTGATGATATACGGGAAATATTGTGGGAGGATAAATGACTTTGGCGCCGAAATTGCAAAGCTCCATCGCTTCGATATAGGTCAATTCTTCTATGACATAAGTGTTGCTGATTACCCGGGGATCGGCAGTCATAAATCCGTCCACATCCGTCCAGATTTCAAGGATAGAGGCATTCAAAGCTGCTGCGATGATCGAAGCGGTATAATCCGAGCCGCCTCTTCCCAGATTGGTAATTTCATTTCCGGATGTGCTGCTGGAAATAAATCCCGGAACGATTGCTACCTGAGGCAATTCGATGAAAGAGTTGCGAACCAGTTGATTGGTGGAGTCGAAATCGACCATGTGTTTACCGTATTGTTTTTCGGTTTTAATGAACAAACGGGCATCGTACAAACGGGCTTTATCAATGACGTGACTCATTATCAGAGAAGAAAAACGTTCTCCATAGCTGACAATGATATCTGATGTTTTCTGGGAAAGATCCTGTATCAGAAAAACACCTTTAAATATATTTCCCAATTCATCGAGCAGGGAAAGTAGCTCTTTCAAAACTTGATTTCTCTTGCTGCTGTTTTCAATAACTTGTTGTACGGTTTCTATGTGTAAACTGACGATTTCATTGTATTCTTTTTCGTACGAATAATCACCTTGAGCCGCTAACCTGGATGTGAGAATTAATTTGTCCGTGATTCCGCTCATGGCGGAAACAACAACGATTACAGGTTCTTCAACCGACTCTACGATTTTTTTTACATTCAAAATGCTTTCTACGGAACCTACGGATGTCCCGCCAAATTTCATTACTTTCATAAGTGTATAAATTGATTTTTCAAAACGAAATGAATTGCAAAAGTAATTAAATTTCACATTAGAACTAATATGTTGATATTTTTAATCTGTTTGAGGATATCTTTTGTCCGTGAAAAAAAGAAAGAAAAAGTTAATATGTCATAAATAATGAGGTATCAATAGTAAAATGGCAGAAAATTTGTTTTTGTCATGAATGCATACTTATAAATCCATATTATATGAAAATAAAACTATTTCTATTGGCGTTGTTTATGACTGTTAACATACAGTCACAAAACAAATTGACTATTGTTATAAGCGGAGTGGAGAAGAAAACCGGAAACCTGATGATTGCCTTGTATGGAAGTGAAAATTTCCTGAAAAAACCACTGAAAGGAAAGAGTGTGAAAGTTGAATCTGAATCTGAAACTGTAACCGCCGTATTTGAGGGCTTGGATCCTGGAGAATATGCAATTGCTTTATTTCATGACGAGAATGAAAATAGAAAAATGGATAAATCCGCATTGGGGATACCCAGAGAGAAATATGGATTCAGTAATAATGTGAAAGTTACGATCAAACCTCCGGCATACAAACATTGTAAATTTGCGTTCAATGGGGAGGATATTGTGTTACATATCAGAGTTACATAGTCTTATTGTATGAATATATTGCAATCATTCGAACAGGAATGGTTTGTTTGTATGAGGTTTGCCGGAACGTTCTTCGAAAAAGAATTTATCTTCCCCAAAAGCGGGTTTCAGTTGATTGAACCAGGTTGCTTTGGGGTCATATTGGGCAAAGAACGGAATGTGCACCCAATTAGGATTTCGTCCCTGGATAAAACGCAACACAAATATTTTTTCTCCTTTTACTTGTTGAACGCCCAGTACCTGTATTTTTCCCGCATGATCGCTCATACTGGGTCCTCTGACTGTCCGACACAGTCCGCTAACCTGTCTGTAAGCCTTTCGGAATATCTGCCAGCATTTTTCCAGCGGTAGTTCAAAATATTCTTTCGCTCCTGTGTCCCTGGCGATAAACATATAATAAGGAATACAACCTAAGTCCACTTGTTTCCTCCACATTTCCGCCCACAAATCAGGATTATCGTTGATGTGTTTCAATAACGGAGATTGGGTGCGTATCTGGGCGCCAGTATTGAGGATGCGTCTGATGGCATCCTGTACCGCTGTGGTTGATAATTCTCTGGGATGATTGAAATGTGCCTGGATAGATAGATTTTTTCCTGCCCGGATGATTTTTTCAAATAAGCCGATCATTTGGTTGCTGTCTTCGTCTGTCAAATAACGGTAAGGCCAATAAGACAATGACTTTGTTCCGATACGTATGGAATGAATCCGTTCAAATTCAGGAGTCAGTAATGGCATTATATAGCTTTCCAAGATGTCCGCATTCATGACCATGGGATCTCCTCCGGTGAACAGAATGTCTGTAACTTCTTTATGTATACGAAGGTATTTCAACAATAAATCAATTTCTTTCATAGCGAATTTCAAACCGCTCATTCCGGAAAACTGAGGCCATCGGAAGCAGAAAGTGCAATAGGCGTGACAAGTCTGTCCCTGACTTGGAAAAAATAATACGGTTTCCGGATATTTGTGTTGTATCCCGTTTAATTTGATTTCACCTAAATAAGGAACATTTTGTTTCTGTCCCGCCGGATTCGGATTCAGGGAAAGTCGAATCTCTTTGATTTGACGATCTACTACCATTGGATCAGCGCCTGAATACATCAATCGTTCTACAATTTCATAATGTCGCCTGCTTAACATGCCGCGGCGTGGAAAATTCAGCGTGAACAGGGGATCTGTCTCTACATTTTCCCAATCAATCAATTGATCGATCACATCATTATTTGTTTTAAATGGCAAGACCCGACCTGTGATTTCAATATCCCGTATGAGTACATCGTTCAGGAATTTCATCTGAGGAATGGACTGGTAATTGTTTAAAGTATAGGTTACAATTTTGGACATAAAAATAAAGTTTAATGAGTTAGTTAAGAAAGTCCATTGATGCAAAAGTAACATTTTTTTACTTAACTTTGTTGAATTATATTATAATTAGGGGATCTTTGTGTACGTTCAAAACAAAATGTCGTTGTCATGATGAGTAAGATTGAGTTTGTTCTCAAAGGGTCATATATCATATCTGGACAACACAACTCGTTGAAAGAAATACATCAAAGAGGAATAAGTAGCTCGTGAGAATATTGTATTTTTGCAATGTAATTAACTGATTAGAGATATGACAACAAGATGGCGTTGGGACCAGGGTCGATTAAATTACTTTCAATTTGAAAATTTGAAGGCGATCGCACATTGTCTCAATCGATTGGAAAATATTTCTATTAATCAAAAAAAATTTGATCCGTTGCGGGATGAACTTGAAAGTTGGACGGGACTTCCTTTTGCTCCTAAATCATACACTGTTTGGAGAAATTACAAACGAGTATTTGAATGTTCTTTCCTTGCTACAAATATAAATAATCATTTGATTGTTACTGACTTTTGTCATAAAATTACTAATGAAGAAATAGATGTTGATGAATTTCTTACATTGTTTATTCCCCGTTTCAGATTTCCATTTGCTGCATTTACGGATTACCAAAAATCAGAAAACTTAGTTTATCCTTTTTGTTCCATTTTTAAATTTCTTATATCCCGTTTTCTTTTAGGCAAGCAGCCAAGTCTTTCTTTGGAAGAAGTATTTGCTTACATCGTTGGAAATAATTGTTCGGGATTTGAGCCAATCGAATATTATAAAAATTTAGATAACACTAATTATAACCCTGTTGGAGATGAAAGTAGACAAGTTCGCGAAATGCTTATTTTTGTCAGTCAATTGAGTATCCTTAAATGGTACAATGGACGGCTGTTTTTGGATATTTGTGACAAAGATTACGAAGAATATAATGAATTACAATTATTGACTACGCCTTATTACAGCGAACCAAAAGAACTTCGAGAAGAAGAATATTTGTCTGTAACTTCACTAGATAATGATATAGTTTATCCTTTCAAACTTCAATCTCGAGAAATCTTGAGAAATAATATTTTTATAGAAGAAAAGAAAAGTCTGGTTACGCATATCAAAATCGAGCGAAGTCCTTTATTAAGAAAATTATTTCTTGAACAATACCCCGAAACTATTTGTGATATGTGTGTATGCGATATGCACATTCGTTATCCGTGGACTGATAATATGTTGGAAATGCACCATTTACTGCCGCTATCTTCCGCATTGTTGGTTACAACTACAGAAACTTCGCTTAACGACATTGTTGGCCTATGCCCAAACTGTCATAGAAGCACACATACTTATTATAAAAATTGGTTGAATAAACATAATCTTGATGATTTCAGAACTCGTGCTGAAGCACAAGAAATTTATTATGAAGCCAAAACTAAAATAAAGCGATGATTGATCTTAAAGATAAAATATCATTAAACGAACAAAACATACTTTTGAGCAAGTGCATTAAGCAAGGGTTTGGTTTGAGCGACGAATTGCAAAAACTGGGTTTAACATACGATCACCTGCGTTACAATGACTATCATGCGGAAACTTTTCAAGACATAGGATATGATAGCATTGAATATTTGAGAATTTCTTCAAAAAGCATTCCTGCAATTAGTTTCTTTTCTGGTGCAGGAGGGCTTGATATCGGATTTGAATATGCGGGTTTTACGAATTTAGCGTCAATAGAGATAAATGAGTTGTTTTGTGATACCTTAAGAAAGAATTTTCCAAACCACTTGGTGATTGGGCCTCCTGATTATTCGGGAAATGTCAAGGATAGAGAAATTATTGCAGATATCTTGAAGGACAAATTAAACCTAAATTCGCCTTTTGAAGGCGTTTTTCATGGTGGTCCTCCTTGCCAACCCTTCAGTATAGCCGCCAATCAAAGGTTTGCTAAAGAAGATGAAAAATTCAAACGTAAAGGATTTTCTGATACAGAAAAAGGAAACTTACTTAGTGATTATATTTGGTTTATTATGGAGTTTAAGCCTAAGGTTTTTATGATTGAGAACGTTCCTGGTCTTTATGAAATTGATAATGGAAGGGGATTGAATGAAGCTCTCGCACAATTGTCGAAAATTGGTTATCATATTGCAAAACCTCAAATCATAAATGCCGCAGATTATGGAGTGCCGCAAAAAAGATTAAGGTTAATTGTTGTAGGAACAAGAGAGAATGATAAATTTGATTTTCCTCAAGTCAAGAGTTTTCAAACGTCTTGTCTGAACGTTTTTGAGAAATCTGTTGAAAATATTGAAAATCATTTAACAAGAGAACACACAGCACAATCAATTCTACGTTACATGCAGTTGGACTATGGGCAACGCGATCATTTGGGTAGAGTAGATAGATTAAATCCATACTTACCCAGTAAAACCGTTATTGCAGGAGGTACAAAGGGTGGCGGACGGTCGCATTTACACCCATATTCTCCAAGAACTTTATCTGTAAGGGAGTGTGCAAGACTTCAAACATTTCCAGATAATTACATTTTTACAGGTTCTTCTGCTCGACAATTTACGCAAGTTGGAAATGCTGTTCCTCCTTTGTTGGGTTTTAGGGTAGCAAGCCAGATACAAATTCAGTATTTTCATTAAAATTACAAATTCAGTATCTTTTGTCAATATTGATATAGAATTTCGAAAAAAGTATAAATAATTTTATTAAGATATAATTCATCATGGATCAGAATAAAACTAAAACAAAAATATTATTCGTCTGTCTCGGAAATATCTGCCGTTCTCCTTCCGCAGAAGGTATTATGAAGAAGATTGTGAAAAGGGAAGGATTGGAAAGTTCATTTCATATAGATTCTGCCGGAATATTGAACTATCACCAGGGGGAATTGCCTGATAGCCGTATGCGGTCGCATGCTGCACGTAGGGGCTACGATTTGAATTCCCGTTCGAGACCGATCCAATATGATGACTTTTTTGAATTTGATATGATTATAGGAATGGATGACAATAACATCATGGATTTGAAGAGACTGTCTCCGGATACGACCGCCTTGCCTAAAATTTCCCGCATGACGGATTATTCCCTCCGCCTTAAACAACATAATCACGTTCCTGATCCGTATTACAGCGGAGCGGAAGGCTTTGAATTGGTGTTGGATATATTGGAAGATGCCTGTGAAGGTTTACTGGAGAGATGCAAGGAAATGCGGGCTGCGGAATTTCCTTGATGAATTAATAACTGGCAAGTTATCAACTTATTGGTACATTGGCTTATTATCTAATGAGCAGATTCGTGATTTTTCGTTTTATTTAAGAATTATATTTTCGAAAAAGTAAACATTTTTATTTTTTCGATGTTAGAAAAGAGTACTTCAAAGTTAAAAATAGAACAGTATTACTCCTGTAATCAAGGTTCTATGAGATGACTTTAGAATT
>JAVBSK010000116.1:0-6776 GCA_031556755.1 Bacteroidales bacterium
CTTTGTTCATCCAAATAAATCGCGTTCAGACGCACATGTTTCCATAAACGGTAGGAGTCCGTCAGCAAGTTACCGGTGATTTCCGCCTTTTGTTGTTCGGAAAGCGTATATATGGCAGCTCCGTCGTTCATTGTCTGACCAACGAAATGGACAAAATTATAATTGATTTTATTGTTATTCATGGCGTTGATTTGGTTTGTCCAACCATAACCTTCCGAGATTCCGGAATACGGCATGTAATACACTTCATTGTTGTGAATGTTCAGTTCGGTTCCGTAGCCTGTGATAATTCCCAAAGCGCCCATGTAATCTTCTCCGATGCGGGTTACAAAGTTGTTGGAGATTTCGGTATCGACACAACCTTCACCAGTGGAAAGATCGGGGTTATAAGCCGTTCCGTCGGACATGTATTCTTCCCAGAATTTAGCAACGGAAATTCCGTTTCCGGATATATTTTTCACAATGTTGCCGTTCACTTTGATGTGCCGAGTTCCGTTGTAAATATCGAGCGCCGTTGCTCCGAGATGCCTGAAAGTATTTCTCTCGAAGGTAATATAAGCCGCGTTTTCAACATGTACGCCTCCGGGCGAATGTTGAATAGAACGAAAACCTTCTGTCAGGCGGATTTCTCCGTTGGGATAATTGTTCCTCATCCGGTCGTTTTTTGACATCAATGTTTTTGGAACAATGTATTGTGTGCCCTGATGGTCAATGAATCCGTTATCGGTCGGATACATAAAAGTGGAATGGCTGAATGTCAGTCCTTCAAATGTGATATTTTTTACCACATCCAACAATCCGTTTCCACGCACTTCAATTACTTTTTCCAACACAGGAACCACCGCCGTAGCATTACTCATATTTACTCCTTCCGGCGCTTTGAAATACAGAACGTTGTTCTTGGCATCCAAAAACCATTCGTTATCGCTATCAATAAATTCATACGCGTTTTCGAGCCAGTAAAATTCGTTTTTTCCATTACCGATGCGAGGAAATTTCATATAACCCATAGACGGATAAGTTTCCGTATCCTGAAAAGTAACTTTGGCGGAATTTCCCGAAATAGCAAGGGTTTTGAGCCGGAAAACCGAAGCGACAAATTCCTGATACAGGAATAATTCCACAAAATTTCCGGCATCGTTCAGGTTGTTGAAATCACTTATACCATCCAATGGCAAAGTCGCGGAAAGTTCGGTAGTGGTATTGGTAACCTCAATCGGATTCATGAATTGCGCGTATTCATCCGTATTTTTATTCGGGAAACGCGAACGCACCGCTTTTTCTCCGTTCACATAAAGCTGACGGAAACGAAGTCCGGGCTCTACCGGTACCTTGTAAATATTTTTCGAGGCATCATGCAGGGTAAATCCGGTAATTGCTTTTCCTCCGCTGATAACCGGTTTTTCTCCGGGATAGGCTTTGTAATTAATCCGGTAATTTCCTTCTCCGGAATCCCGGTTATCGAATGTCAAAGTGTTATCCTGATAAAGAACGCCTTCCCGTATGTAGACGGTAATATCCTTGTTCATTCCTCCTGATTTTAGAGTCCGCACGGCATCCCGCGCTTTTTCAAGCGTTTTGAACGGCGCGTTCAAGGAACCGTTATTATTATCGCTTCCGTTTGGAGAAACGTAAAAATCACCATCTTCACCGGCTGCCGAAACGGCAACTGACAGTCCCGATAAAACGAGTAAGAAAATGGTGGCTAGTATTGATTTGTATATTTTTTTCATTTTGAAAATTTATTTATTAAAAAGTTCTACGTAATACGTACTATGTAAAACTTATTATTTACTTTTGAATTACCATTAATTTTTTTGTTTCACTCCAGTTTTCTCCTTGTATTTTGACAAAGTAATTGCCTGGATTGCTGAAAATAACAGGAACTTCCGTTTTTTCGCTAACGATTACATTTTCTATTTTTTTCTGCAACCGTCCCGAAACATCATGAATATAAATATCTACTTCTTCATTGATTCCAGTGATGGAAATAACCGCTTTCCCATTGGATGGATTGGGAAAAACCGAAATTTCTCCGCCTTCGTTTTTGATGTTGCGAATATCCGTTGAAGAACACGTCCGGGGTTCGGGGTCATTAGATAACACGATGTTGTCGATATAAATGGTAGTCGCCGTATTTTTCGCTTTATCGGGTTGGATAAACAAATTCGGATACGACTTGTTTCCCGCCGCTCCCATATCAACCACCACATCCACCCAATTATTGGTATTGGGATAAGCCGCGCTTTTTTCCAAGCTTCCGTTTCCTTCCAATTTCACACCAACCTGATTGCGGGTTGTTTTTTTCATCAGGATATGCACATAGCGGTAGTAACAACCGGAAGCATTTCCCATTGGAAGATTTAATCCCCTGATGATGATTCCCGCATAAGCGGCATCGTTCTGATTGGTTCTTTCGTATTTCAATACTTTTTCCGAAAGATTCATGCAATCGGTTTTTACCGAAGGATTGGGTTCTTCAAAATACAAAGTAGAACTGTTCTTGTCGGATATTCTTTCCCATGGCTTGGTTGTTTCAAAATCATCCACCGAAAATTCGGATGTAATTTCATTGACAACCAATTTTACTGCGCGAATATTGGCATTTCCTTGTGTTTTTGATAACGCAACCGTATAAATTCCCGCCTGAGCAAATTGTATCTGTCCGTAAGAAAAATCGTTGTAGATTCCTGCGTTTCCGGTGGTTGGTATCTGTGTATCAATCACTTTACTGAAATTATTTTCTCCCGTAATAGTTACCCTGGCGTCACAAGGAATGGATGAACCATTCGACGCATTCAATTTCAGTTCGAGAAGCGTATTTTCTTTCGACAATTTGATTCCGAACGATATTTGATCTTCGTTCGCCCATGAAGTCAATGCCGGAATATTCGAAGCGTCTTTGGTGATTTGCACACTTCCGGAGATTTTCGCGTCCAACGGATATAGAATAATGTTGTCACAAACATCTTCCGAAACAGCGTCATCTTCCACGGCTTGTTTGACAGCCATGATCTGAGAAGAAGTGAATTCATCCAATACTCCGAAGCGATTCACGCGGATATCCATACAAACCGTTCCGCCTTTGTTTATTGTTCTTCTCGCCCAATCACACAAGGCTTGTGTATTATAGCATTTTGAAGAGTTTCCGGGAAGTCCCCAACCTACATTAATGCTTTTGTCTCCCAATGATGTCCAGCGAAAAGCCTGGTGTTTACCGTTTTCCCATCTCGATAGCGGAATATCGTCAATGTTTTGGGTTTCTCCCGCCGTATAATCGGTTTGAACTACTCCACCGATTCCTCCGCCGGAAATGATCCGGTCGGGATTTCCGCTTCGCGCCGCATCCACAATATAATTGATGTTGTAAGGCGCAGACATATCTTTATGATAACCGCTGTACATCCCGTCGAACCAAAATCCTGCTACTTTTTCTTTGTAACGGTCGGCGTATTCTTTGATAATCTGATGGAATTTAACGCGGCTGTCGTCGGACGGAATATCCGTGAACGGATAAATATCTAATAAATTGGTTAACAGGCAATCACCCCAACGGTCAGGAGAATGGTCGTTGATTCCGTCATAATAATCCAAACTCGCTTTGGCTTGCAGACAACCCATGTAATAAAGAATCAGCTTGATGTCGTATTTTGCTAATTCGTCGGCAATCTCCATCGGGAGGTCGCGATGCGATGTTTTTTCTCCGCGCTGAATTCCCAATATTTTTTCGTAAGCCGCATTGGGAGCAATATTGTAACCCGAATGTTGGTCGACCGTTAAAATAAGGAATTTAGCGCCTAAGTGATTGGCTGATTCGGCAAATTTAGCGACATCGAAAGTCGCTAAGAAATCATCCCACGATTCTCCTTCCTGCCATTTTTCATTGGCGGGAATAGCCGGAGACAAATTCAGGTAGTTCGGCAAAAAATGACAGGAGATACCATATCCGGCATCCTTGAACCAGTCCGCGCGCGGATTGTTTTCTTCCGCCAAAACCGGACCTACCGGAGCGCTTTCCAATTTTATACCTTTGGCAAATTTATTATTTTGCGGAGTAACCGCCACTTTGATGTATTTTCCGTTATGTTCGGGCAACAGCATCATGGAACGGCAGTATTTTCCCAAGCCGATAACAGGCGCATATACACCATCAGACTTATTTGCGACAAACCATTCGTAAACGCTTCCATCTTCCGGGTTGTTATCCGTATCCGAATAAGTATATTCCGAAACAAGCGTTTCCCTCGTTTTGAGTTTTCCTTTTATACTCAAACCTGTAATGGAAGGTGCGGCGACGGATGTTGCCGGAATGGTAAAGGATGTATAAGCGGGTACATGGTTATAATACAAACGGATTTGAACGTTTTGTTCCAAAGCTGCCTGCAGTATCGGTTCAAATGTTAATTCAGCCGTATTTTCGTCCGGAAAAGAAAGCGCTTGAGGAAATAACCCGACCCTGATCCGGTCGTTTATTTTTACATAAGCTTTGAAATCTTTCATTTCGGGTGTTTTCGATTGCGGACGCGCAAACGCCACAGTTAACTTTCCGTTGATTGCCGTTAAGTTAACACGACCGGGAGATTCCAAACTCGATTGTAACCCTACTTCATCATCCGTTAAAGTCCTGTTGTAGATTTTAACTTCGTCAATCGCTCCTTGAAATTGGCTTGCAACGTTATTGTTCGCATCCAATGTCGCACCGATCATCAGGTCAAACGTATTGTTCTGCACTTCATTTTTATCTTTGACGGCAATCATTACTGTTCCGTTGACATATATTTTGCAAATACCGTTTTCACGGCTAAGCGCAATATGCGTCCATTGATTGATTGGAATATATGTTTTGGTTGTCAAAGAAAAAGACGAAGTTGCCTGAAAATTAAAAACCAATTGGTTTTTCTCACAGGCAAGCGACCATTTATCGTTTTTTACCGAAGGCTTTTCCCTGCTGAAAATAACACCTTTATTTAAACTTCCGGGGTTAATCCAGGCTTCAATCGTGTAACTTTTTTGTTGAACAATCTGTTTGTTTCCCAAATTGACATAGCCCGGACTATCTGAAAATCCGGCGGCGTTTCCGGCTATTCCCGGAACTGAGGTGATTGTCCCGAAAATGGTTCCGTTCCCGGATGAATTAATCTCATCAACAACGATTCCGCCGTTCAGATTTTCAAAGTTATACCGATTAATTGGTTCTGTCGCCTGCACACAATAGATACAGGCGGAAAGAACCAAATATATGATTGAACTTATCGTTTTTTTCATGAAATTATGTTTTCAAATTAGGTTGTATTATTTTGATCACGAAGTGATTCTATTTTCATCACCGTAGGTAAGCGTAGACCACGAAAGAGTGTCGTGTGTAATTCAGTAAAACAAAAAACGCTAAGGTTAATTATTTTTGTTTTTTATTCAGCGCGTAATTTTATTACTTCTGTGGCTTTGTTTTCAGAAGATACTTTGAGGATAAATACGACGTTTCCGGTTGGCAATGAAATATTTTCGATACATCCGGACGCAGTACGGGATGTTATCAAACGTCCCATAAGGTCGTATACACTTATAACATTCCCCGGATTCACGCCGTTAACCGTTAGTAATCCTTTTTGTACATCAATTATAATGTTTGATTTTTCCTGTTGTTCAATGCCGGTTAAGTTTTCCGGAGTCAAAATAATACTTCTCAGATTCAGATAATTCCACGCAGCAAGTGTACTTGTGCGTGAAATATTGACATGATGGGTTCCGGCGGGCAATGTGATGGCTGTAGTAAAATCCTGCAAAGCATACGTAGCGGAAGCTGTATAATTACAATCTTTTTGCTCCGAATTGATAGTTAAATTGATAATACCATCTCCTACTGCCATTAATTCTCCGGAAATAAGATATTTCGTATTTTCAGGAACGTTGATAATCCATTCCGCTCCTTGTCCATCCAAATGACCGGCTGTGGATGCCGACCACCCGCCAAAATTAGCGGGTGTGTTTTGCACCAATAAGTTTTCCACTTTATTTGCATTATCGGGAGTCAAGGTGAATTTTCCCTGCACATCGGGATTCAATGCAAAATCTCCTTCTGTCAATTCATCTACTACTATTTTGATAGTGGTGCTGATAGCATGTGGAGCAGTGGTCGGTAATCCGCTCAATGTCACTTTCCTATTCTCAAGCGTTGGGGTAACCACTACCGAATTTCCTAATATTTCTACGCTATACGGCATTTTCGGGAGGCAAGCTATTTCTAATTTACCATCTGTTGGCCAATCGAATACATGGAAGTAAAGTGTTGTTTTTCCGTCTGTTCCTACTTTTTGAGTTACTCTTCCCCAAGCCGGAGGAGTTGGGAATGGATTGGCGGTTGTTCCCCAAATCGCTTCACCGTTTACGTCAGTCCAGTCTCCGATTTCAGCCAAACGTTCAATACTTTCCTGTGGGAATGTTCCATCCGCTTTCGGACCGATATTCAATAAGAAGTTTCCTCCTTTGCTGGTAATGTCTATCAACTTGGTTAATAAATCGTGGGTTGATTTCCAACGGAAATCGTGGGCGCAATAACCCCAGTTGTCGTTCATCGTCATACAAGTTTCCCAATCGGTTCCGTCTCCTGTGGCAGGCATGTTCGGAATGTTTTGTTCGGGCGTTTTGAAGTCAGCCGACAAATGATCTTCCAAACGCGGATTGAAAAGCAAACGCTCCGCGCCGGGGATGTTTTTCACGGCTTTCAACGTACGGTATCTGAATTCGGGAGTGCTGTCACCGCCCATATCCCACCAAAT
>JAVBSK010000309.1:0-6108 GCA_031556755.1 Bacteroidales bacterium
GTATTCGATATGACCGATCAGGAAAAAGCCAGATGGACTTCAGAAGTCATGTTCCTGAAAGCATATTATCACTTCCTGTTATTTTGCCAATACGGACCGATTCCTATTGCAGATAAAGCCTTGCCTATCGATGCAACACCCGGGGAAGTCAGTTTGAAACGCAACACCACGGAGGACGTGATAGCCTATATTGTGTCTACGATAGACCGTGCGGAAACAAATCTTCCGGAAAGAGTGGTTAATTTCAATGAGTTGGGAAGAATAGATAAAGTCATTGCCAAATCAATTAAGGCAAAAGTGCTTTTGTTTGCTGCAAGTCCTTTATTCAATGGAAATGCAGAGTATTATGACCGCTTTACGGATAATGATGGCGTGAAACTTTTTAATACCGTTTATGACAAAGAAAAATGGAAATTGGCAGCCGAAGCTACAAAAGAAGCGATTGAACTGGCTCTGAAAAATAAAGTGAAATTGTATGAATTTGACTTTTCAGACCCTGTATTGGCGTACGACACAGACTATGTAGGTTTTGATGAAATCAAAGCGCAGTACAATTATCGGTATATGTTTGTGGATAAATGGAACAGTGAACTGATCTGGGGAAATTCGACTCCTGTACTGTGGGATAATTCCTGGTGGTCTATTCAGGCTGCCGCTTATCCGATGAATCCGGCCTCTTCTTCGAATGAAGCCGCCTGGAGTTGGACGGTGCCTACCCTGGATATTGTGGAGGCTTACTACACTGCGAACGGATTACCGATAGATCAGGATAAAACATTTGATTATGCTAAAAGGTATAATAATACGAGGGTTTCCGCTGCTGATAGTTTGAATTGTGTTTTTAATGAAGTCATCCCAAGGCTGCATCAACACAGGGAAGCCCGTTTTTATGCATCAATTGGTTTCGATAGAGGAATTTGCCGTGTTTGGGGAGAAAAATGGAAACTGCAAATGCGTTTCGGAGAGGTTAACGGACGGAAAACGATAGGTACCAAAGATTATTCTCCTACCGGTTATATCCTGGAAAAAGTATGTGATCCGGCATCCGACGCCTCTGGATATGACAACTTGAAAGCCTATCCCTGGCCGATCATCCGGCTTGCAGAACTTTACCTGAATTATGCAGAAGCCATGAATGAATATTATGGCCCCATTCAGGACGTATATGACGCCCTGAATGAAGTGCGTCGCAGGGTGAATTTACCCGATGTGGAAGTCGTCTGGAGTAACCCTGATTTAGCAGTAACCCTGAATAAACATACCGATCAGGCAGGTCTACGGGAAATCATCCGTCAGGAACGCAGAATAGAAATGGCATTTGAAGGCTGGCGTAATTTTGACGTACATCGTTGGAAAGAAGGAAAGAAATATTTCAACGGAGAAATCAAAGGATGGTCTGTGAATGAATCGGTTTCTACTAATTATTACAAATTGACAACGCTATTTCAACGTTCTTTCATCACTCCTCGGGATTACCTACACCCGATCAAACTCTCGGAATTAGATGTGAATCCAAATTTGGTGCAAAATCCTGGTTGGTAAGTTAAATCATGAACAAAAAAATTATTACAATGAAAAATGACATCATAAAATTCGGATTTGTTTGGATATTTATCTGCACATTGTTTGTATTAAATGCTTGCAAAGAAGATAATAACAATGAAATGTCTGCTCCGGCTAAAGTCTCGGAAGCTACATACGACGCGACAAACGGAGGTGCGATTATTACGTATAAATTACCTGAAGACCAAAATTTACTTTACGTAAAAGCGGTATATAACAATTCTCAGAACGAAGAAGTATTCAGGGTTTCCAGCAAGTATAACGATACGATTGAAATAGATGGTTTTGCTGATGAAAATCCCCACCTTGTAAAATTATATTCGGTAGCAAAAAACGGAACCTCAGCCTCCGAAGCTGTAGAATTGAATGTAATCCCTAAAGAATCCTATATATATCAGGTTCAAAGGAGTTTGAAAGTCTATGAAGCATTGGGAGGAATGATCATATCCTGGGACAATCCATCCGGAAAAATGGTACACGTTTACGTCCTTTATTCTACGGGAGGAAAAACCTATGAACATATATTTTCATCAGATTTTGAATCTTATGCTGCAATTATCAGGGGATTGGATCCTGTAGAATATAGCGTATCCGCAAAGGTCGAAGATCAGAGTAAAAATATAACGGACATTAAATACATTGGAAATGTAACGCCCAGAACAGAACAAAAAATCAACAAACAGGGATGGGAACTTGTCAAGACTCTTTCTTGTACCGGAGATAAATGGGAAGGAAAAATGATCAGTTTCTGGGACGACGTCATTGATACCAACACAAATCCCAATGATAACAGTTATTTCATCATACACAGAGACGACAATGGAGGTTCTCTTCGTTTCTTGTCGGCGACCGAACCAAAACCGCTCATGATCGTCATAGATCTGAAGAAACAGATAATTATGAGTCGGTTAGTCGTCAATCAACGCGCTTATTTGTATCACAACGGAGATGGCAACGCCAATAGCGAATATTTTTACTACAAGGAAGATAACATGCGGGCGTTCAATGTTTTTGTCACCAATGACATCAATGAGATCACCAAAGATAACTTATGGAATCATCCTTTGATGAAATGTGATATCGGTTTGCCTGCAAAAGATACAGACGGAAACATTCTTCCTTCGGAAAATCAGAGGGCGACAATGGGACATGAATTTGAACTTCCGTTCATGACAGAGCCTTTCCGTTATATTGCGATTGGAATCGTTTCGACTTACGGCAGTGAAACACAGATCTGTAGTTCGGAAATTACGCTCTACGGTTTGGATAACTTGAACGGAGAATAATTAAAAAAAGGGCTGTGTCGGAAGAAGCAATTCAGCTTTTGTCGTTGCAGGCTTTTGATGCAGCCCTATTACATAAATATTAAAGTATATCGTATGAAAAATTGGATGCTTTTATTGCTCTTGAGCATAGCTGTTGTCGCCTGCGACTCCATGGATGATAATTATAAAGAATATCTGGAAAATGTCCGGCAATATTCACCTAAGATAAGTAACCTGACCAAAGTAGAATCAATTCGAACCATTGAGTTGAATTGGGACAATCCTCCCGGAGACCTGGCTCAGAAAATCAAAATAGACACGGGAGACACGACCTATGTCTTTGATGAAATGATCAATCATTATAAACTGGAAAACCTGGAAATCAAAGGATATCTGATTTCAGTATTTACGATAGACAAATACGGAAACTTATCTGTCCCTGAATCAATTCCTGCATTTCCCGGAACCCCTACCAATTAAAATTAATTATTATTCACCTATAAAATGAGTGCTTATGAAAACAAATTTATTTTTTACATTTTGTTTACTTGTTGTGTTCGGATGGGGTATGCCTATCATTTCGAATGCCGCAGATAACCTGCTTGTAAGCAGTGATATGGAAAGCCAGGGAAGCTGGTCGCATACTTTCCTGAATACGGAAGAAGCCAACAGGCCGACCTTTACCTGGGGCTATACCGCCGACAAACCGGCCGGAGCCGCCGGAGGAGTATTGCGTGTGACGGCTACAAATGCTGCCGGACAAGCACAATATTGTATTTATCAAAAGATTACTCTTTCAGCAGATGCAACTTACGAAGTGGATGCTTTACTGAAAACGCTCAATCATTCTCAATGGAAAGATACCTGGTTCGAAGTGTTTATCGGAGCAGAAGCTCCCGTCGACGGTCAGGATTACGGCGGCGGAAATGCCCTGAAGCAAATCGCCAGTTTCAACACCTGGGGAGGGGCTCCGAATGGAGATGCTACCATCAAACAGAATGCAGGCGCTCAAACTTTTACTCCTGCTGCTGCGGGTGATTATTACTTTATCCTGAAAGTGGGATGTCTTCAAGGAGGTTCTTTTGATTTGTTGATGGATAATATTTCTTTCAAAGCGGTTGAATTGCCCGTTGCTGCTTTCAGTGTCAATCACCGTGCAGGATTCAATCCTTTGACTGTGACTTTTAACAATACGTCTCAACGTGCTACCAGTTGCGAATGGGATTTTGGTGACGGAAGCGCTAAAGTAACAGAAACAAATCCGACACATACTTATGCCAATCCGGGAAATTATAAAGTCACTCTGAAAGCAATCAACGGAGCCGGAAATAATGTGGCGGAAAAAGATAATCTCATACAGGTAAAAGCATTCCCGGGAGTGCTGGCCGGAGGGGGTAAATTACAGGGCGGAAACATGGAAGACCAAAGCAAATGGAATATTTCTACCTTGAATTCTCCCGCGGAACAAATGCCGACTGCTACTTGGAACTATACGACGGACAAACCGGTAGCCGGACAAGGAGGCGCTTTGCGTATTCAAGGCTCGGCAACTAATACCACCTTGCAATATTGTATTTATCAGAAAGTAACTTTGGATCATACGAAAATATATCGTTTCAATGCTGCATTCAAAGATTTATCACTGAATCTGTGGCATTTCTGGACGGAAATATTTATCAGTGAATCTGAACCAGCCAATGGCACTGATTTTGGAGCGGGAGCGGGTACTACGCAGTTAGTCGCTTTGAGTAATTGGGATGACATGAATAGTTTGAACAGAGGATTGGACGGAACTTACCAGGTTCATGCTTCTGTTAAAGAATTTATTCCGGCAACTTCCGGAGATTATTTTTTCGTCTTCAAAACGGGAGTATATGTTGGAGCTGGCGAATCCGCCGCTTTTGATATCCTGTTGGATGAAGTGATTCTGGAAGAGGTGACTCCCAAACCATATACTTCTTTTACCGCTACGAACAGCCAGGGATTCTCTCCTTTGGAAGTGGCTTTTACCAATACGACTCAATTCGCCACTTCTTATTTATGGAGCTTCGGAGACGGACAAACCAGTACGGATGAAAATCCGAAACATACTTATAATACAGTAGGAAAATATACCGTTTCATTGAAAGCAACCAATGCAAAAGGTGATTCAACGCTCGTAAAAACTAATTTTGTATCCGTAAACGAACGTCCTCAACTTCCGGAAGGAGAGAAACTGTATGGCGGAAATATGGAAAACGGCGGCTATTGGTATACCGCTCGTATCGGCGGCGCTAATCCGGTCACTCCAACCTGGAATTATACGGAAAATATACCGACAGGCGCTTCAGGAGGCGCTTTGCGCTTACAAATGTCTCCTCCTGCCGGACAAGGTTCAAATATCGCTTTGTATCAGCCGGTTACGATGAAGAATGATTATGTCTATACTTTTGACTGTTTGTTCAAAGCCATTGGCGCTACCGACAATCTTTGGATACAAGTCTATATCACAGACGTTAAACCAAACGATACGGATGATCCGAATAAAGAGGAATATACGCCAGGTCAATTGAATACATGGTCGGATGGTTCTATTAAAACTTATGATGGTCCTTTCAGCGGAAAAGCCGGCAAAGGCGGCGCTTATACCCAGGATTTGCTGACCTATCATTATACCGGAGCCGATGGCGCAACCATGTATTTTATATTGAAGATAGGTACATGGGAAAAGGCCGCTGATATCGTATTGGATAATCTCTCTCTGAAAGAATCGCTGAACCTGAAAGCGGATTTTTCAGCCGATGCGACTGAAAGCGACAATGCTCCGTTTACCGTACAATTCTTCGACATGTCTGTCAATGCGACGTCATGGCTCTGGAATTTTGGAGACGGACAAACCAGCACCCTGCAGGATCCCGAACATACTTATACCCAAACCGGAACGTATACCGTGACGCTTACTTCATACAATGGAGCTTTAAGTAAAACGAAAACGATTATCAACATGATTAAAGTGGGTGTTTCTGCAATAGACCATCCGGAAATCAAAGACATCAATATCTTTACCGAAGAAGGAAAAATCGTTGTCAAATCGGAAAATGAGATGAGAAATATTGCTGTCTACAATATCAATGGAATATTGTTGGAAGCCAATCGTCTGCCCGCCTGCTCATATACTTCCGGAGATTTGTCTGCCGGCGTTTATGTTCTGAGAATAGACGGCCAGGCTTATAAAGCAGTAGTGAAATAGGGTCTTGGAAAGACTGTATTAAAAATGGTTCGATAGCATACGGAATCACTT
>JAVBSK010000393.1:0-4623 GCA_031556755.1 Bacteroidales bacterium
AGTTTTTCCTAAGGGTAACTCATTGTATATATATTTGTTAACTACCTGTTTTAGTGTTTTGCCCGATGGTTTGCCGATGCGGGACAGGATTCGGATGTGTTTGTCTTCAATAGGCGTTTTCTCTTTCTCGTTTAAACATGCTCATCGCTGTCAGAGCTATGATTTTTAAGTCCATGAGGAAAGTCCAGTTTTCAATGTACCAAACGTCGCGTTTAACTCTTTCTTCCATTTGGCTGATGTTGTTTATCTCTCCTCTGAATCCGGTGATTTGAGCCCATCCCGTGATTCCCGGTTTGACCAGATGTCTGACCATATATTTATCTACCAAAGATGAATATAGTTTTGTGTGGTTCAGCATGTGCGGTCTGGGGCCTACGATGCTCATTTCTCCTTTTAACACATTGAAGAACTGGGGCATCTCATCAATGTTTGTCTTGCGAATGAATGCTCCTACTTTTGTCAACCGGGAGTCATTTTTCTCAGCCTGTTTGGTGTCCGCTTCATCGTTTTGTCTCATTGACCTGAATTTGTAACAAACAAAATCCTTGCCGTATATTCCAGTCCTCATTTGTTTGAAATGAATGTGACCCGGAGAGGATAATTTGATCAGCGTTCCTAATATCAGGTATAACGGAGGAAAAAAAATGAGGATGACAAAGAGAGAGAATACGATATCTAAAGTCCTTTTTATTAGTCTGTTGTAGTGGTATTGTAAAGGTTCCGGACGAATCGCCAGGACGGGAACCGAACCGATAGGTTCAAAAATCAGACTTTTTTTGATATAGATGGAATATTCCGGAACAAGATAAAACCGGATCATGTTTTTTTCGCAAAAATTCAGGATGTGAACCGTTTTTTTGCTTTGGCTGTCAGGAAGGGCGCAGTACACATTGACTACATCGTTTTCCACTACAAATTGCTCTATTTCATCGATTTTACCTAAATATAGATTTCCTAATTTATCTCTGAAAGATTCATTGTCATCGAAAAAACCCAGGACACGGAATCCTGAGGCTAATTCCATCTTGATATCCTCGTAGAGTTCCCTTCCATTTTTTCCGGCGCCCACAATGATGACCCGTTTATAATTATATCCGGCTTTCCGGTATTGAGTCAAAATCTTTCGTGCGGAAATTCTCCAGATGGCGAAAGCCAGATACAGGGAAAGATAATAGGTCAGTATAAATTGGGCGGGAAAGTCGGATTTATACAAAAAAAACAGGCAGGTAATCACTAATATTGCATGGAGGGAAACAGTGGAAAATGCTCGTTGGATGACTTTATCTATATGTAAAACAGGGAAATATATTTTTATGGGAACAAAATATACAGAGATGAAATAACAAAGGTTCAGGGGCAATAACATATGCCTGATCTCACGAACAAAGAATCTGGCATCCAGATGCTCTATTGTATAATAGACCAAGAAAAAAACTCCGTTGATGATCATCAGATCAACAAACAAAATAATCCATTTTATAAGAAATCCCCGATCTTGATGCTTTTTCATGGACATAGAACATACTCTTGCCGCGTTAGAAATTTCCGACGTGTCAAATGTATAAAAACCAAAATAATAAAACTTGTTAAAAGAAACCTAATGATTTACTTGATAATATAACTTAAGAAAAGGTATTTTATTTTAGAAACCGGATTAAATTTTTCATCAGGCATCTGTTATTCAAAATAATTGAGAATTCTGTATCCGCCCTCCCTGAGGTAAGCTTCTTTTTTCATTGTTTTGATATCATTTTTCATCATATCTTCTACCAGCATGGGTAGGGAATACTGAGGCGTCCATCCCAGCTTGTTCTTTGATTTACTGGCGTCTCCGATGAGTAATTCAACTTCTGTGGGACGGAAGTATGCCGGGTCTACTTTGACCACTGCGATTCCTTTGCGGGAGTTGAACGCTTCCAAGTAGCCTTCTCCCACTTTTTCTTTGAATCTGGATTCGTCGATAGCTGTAACATATCCAGTTTCTTCAACTCCGGTTCCTTTGAATTCTATGTTTACTCCGACCTCTTCGAACGCCATTTTTATGAAATCTCTGATTGCGGTAGTAATCCCTGTTGCAATAACATAATCATCCGGTGCATCCTGTTGCAGGATCAGATACATGGCTTTGATATAATCTTTGGCGTGCCCCCAGTCTCTCTGACTGGAAAGGTTGCCCATGAAAACACTGTTTTGCATTCCCAGAACGATGCGGGAAACGGCGCGGGTTACTTTCCTTGTGACGAATGTTTCTCCGCGGAGAGGGGACTCGTGATTGAACAGAATTCCATTGCTGGCATGCATGTTGTAAGCTTCCCTGTAATTGACGGTGATCCAGTATGCATAAAGCTTGGCCACGGCGTATGGACTTCTCGGATAAAAAGGAGTTGTTTCCTTTTGAGGAACTTCTTGTACCAACCCGTATAATTCCGAAGTGGAAGCCTGATAAATTCTTGTTTTACCGGTCAGATTTAATAACCTGACAGCTTCCAGTATCCGCAGTGTCCCTATACCGTCCACATTAGCAACGTATTCGGGAGAGTCAAAACTTACTTTTACGTGACTCATTGCTCCCAGGTTGTATATTTCATCGGGTTGTACTTCTCCGATGATCCGCGTGATGTTCATGGAGTCGGAAAGATCTCCATAGTGAAGAATCAGATTCCTGTTTTCGAAATGAGGATCCTGATACAGATGATCGATTCTTTCCGTATTGAACATGGATGCACGGCGTTTGATTCCGTGTACCGTATATCCTTTTTTAATTAAATATTCAGCTAGATAGGCGCCATCCTGCCCTGTGATTCCTGTGATTAAAGCTGTTTTGCTCATGTCTGATATACTATTAAAGAGGTTTATTTATGATGTTGTAAATACCAGCGGTATAATTTCTCTATACCTGTTGAAATTTCTATCTTGTGATGCCATCCCAATTGATGGATTTTGTTTACGTCTGTCAATTTACGCATGGTTCCGTCCGGTTTTTCCGTGTTGAAATAAATTTCGCCTGTGAATCCGATTGTTTTGGCAACCAGGACAGCCAGGTCTTTGATTGATATTTCTTTACCTGTCCCAATATTGATGTGCGTATTTCTTATTTCTTTTCCCTGGGGTATAACATCTTTGAAGTCTACATGTTCCATGACGTATACGCAGGCGTCCGCCATTTCCTCACTCCATAGAAACTCACGCATAGGTTTCCCGGTTCCCCAAATCTCAACTTTTTCCGCAAATATGCCGTATTTATTCAGGATTTTCAGCATTTCTTCGTGGGTAGAATAACCATTAATTCCTTCGACCGGACGAAGATTCAGATCTTTTTCAATAGCTTCCCAATCGTTTTCTGATAAACATTTGGATAAATATACTTTGCGAATCAAAGCCGGTAACACATGGGATTTCTCCAGATCAAAATTGTCATTCGGCCCGTACAGGTTTGTCGGCATGACGGAGATAGAGTTGGTGCTATATTGCAGGTTATAGCTTTCGCACATTTTGATTCCTGTGATTTTAGCGATAGCATAGGGTTCATTCGTGTATTCCAACGGGGATGTCAGCAGAGAATCTTCCGGCATGGGTTGGGGAGCTTCTCTCGGGTAGATACAGGTAGAACCTAAAAACAGCAGTTTTTTTACACCTGCCAGATATGAAGCGTGAATGACATTGCTTTGAATGAGTATGTTTTCATAGATGAATTGCGCCCGATAAGTATTATTTGCAACGATTCCTCCTACTTTGGCTGCGGCGAGGAAAACGTATTCAGGACGTTCCTGCTCAAAAAAATCAAAAACCTGTTGCTGGTTCGTCAGATCTAATTCTGCATATGTTTTGTGGATAATGTTATGATATCCTTTTAATTGTAGGTTAGATAATATACCTGAACCAACCAATCCTTTGTGTCCTGCGACATAAATTTTTGAATTTTTCTGCATAATAAATTAGGGCTTTTTAGCTACTTTGACGTGCAAAGGTATTCAATTCGTTGAAATAAAAAATATATCGGATGATTATTTTAACTTTGCGGTCGCTGTGGTTGAATAACTTGTCTGAGTCTGGTTCGTCCATAAATAACATGATTATTAAAATAAAAAAATATGCAGTCTATTTATTCTAAAATAATATCCAATCTGTTGGATGTACAGGAGAAACAGGTGCTGAAAACCATTCTTTTGCTGGATGAAGGAGCGACAATCCCTTTCATCAGCAGGTATAGGAAGGAAATGACCGGAGGGTTGGATGAAGTCGCCATTTCTTCAATCAAGCAGTCTTATGAAAAGCTTCAGGAACTGAGTAAGCGCAAAGAAACGATTCTTCAGACCATCGAAGAACAGGGTAAACTTACTGCCGAACTCAGTGCACGGATCAATACTTCCTGGGATGCTTCAGAATTGGAGGATATTTATTTACCTTATAAGCCTAAAAGGCAGACCAAAGCTGAAATAGCCCGGAAAAAAGGCTTGGAACCTCTGGCTAAGATACTCATGCAGCAACAGGAACGGGATGTGCACGGAAAAGCATTGATTTTTGTCAAAGGAGAAGTGAAAGATACCGGCGAGGCCTTGCAGGGCGCCCGGGATATCATTGCGGAATGGGTCAATGAAGATGAGTCCGCCAGGAATGCTGTCC
>JAVBSK010000079.1:0-9313 GCA_031556755.1 Bacteroidales bacterium
TGGAGGAGATTTCAAAGGAATAACAGACCACTTGGATTATATCCAAAACCTGGGTGTAACGGCGGTCTGGCTGAATCCTATATTGGAGAATAATATGAAGGAAGGTTCTTATCACGGATACGCCACTACCGATTATTACAAGGCTGATCCCCGTTTCGGAACGAATGATGAATTTACTGCTTTGGTTAACGAAGCTCACCATAAAGGATTGAAAGTCGTTATGGATATGATTTTCAACCACTGCGGAAGCGAGCATTTTTTCTTTACGGACAAACCTTCTTATGACTGGTTCAACTTCCCCGAGAAATTTACACAAACATCGTTCAAAACCAGTACTCAATACGATCCGTACGTTTCGGATTACGATAAAAAACTGGCCATCGACGGATGGTTCGTGGAATCCATGCCCGACCTGAATCAACGCAATCCTCATGTCGTGCGCTACCTGATACAAAACAGCATCTGGTGGATTGAATTCTCCGGAATTGACGGCATACGACAGGATACGCATCCGTTTGCCGATTTCGACATGATGTCTCGCTGGTGCAAGGAAGTAACAGAAGAGTATCCCGATTTTAATATCGTAGGAGAAACATGGTACACCAACAATCCGGGAATTGCTTATTGGCAGAAAGACAGCAAGTTGTCTGCGCCAATAAACTCTAACCTGCGCAGTGTCATGGACTTTCCTCTGACTTTTGCAATGGATAAAGCTTTCGATGAAGAAACCTCAGGAGAAAACGGACTTTCCCGTATTTACGAAGTACTGGCTCAGGATATCGTATTCCCGCATCCTATGGAACTGTTGATTTTTTTAGACAACCATGATCTTTCCCGTTTTTTCCGGAGCGAAGCCAACCCCTCCGATTTAGCTCGCTATAAACAAGCGATCGCATTCCTGCTTACAACAAGGGGGATCCCTCAGATTTATTACGGAACGGAAATCCTGATGGCAGCCGACAAAACGGATGGCGATGGAAAATTGCGGGAAGACTTTCCCGGAGGATGGCCGGATGACAAACAAGATGCATTTACCGCTTCCGGAAGAAGTAAGCTACAAAACGAAGCTTTCGACTATACCCGCTTGTTGTTAAACTGGAGAAAAGGAAATGAAGCGATAAGCAAAGGCTCATTGAAACATTTCGTACCTTCTCAAACAGGAATATATGTATATGAACGAAAATATAAGGAAAAATCAGTGGTGGTTTTCCTGAATGGAACAAGCCAAACAAAATCGATAGACCTGGCTCCCTATCAGGAAGTTTTACCCAGAAACAAAGCAAAAAATATCATTGACAACAGGGAAATCAACCTGAATGCTCCTCAATTGGAACTTTATCCTCGTGATATCCTTATTCTTGAATTTTAACTTAAAAACGCATGAAACCAAATCACTCATTCTCAATTTTCAATTCCCTATGCTATATACTCCTGGTCTGTCTCCTGATTCTGATTCCAGCTTGTTCGGATGATGATTCTACTGCCGGAAACCCCGATAAAGAAAATCCAACCGAAGCCATTAAGTACAAAGACGGAATCACCCGTATCAGTGACGACTCTCTTGCTTTTGTCCTCTTCGCCCCTGGGAAACAATCGGTTCACCTGATTGGAGATTTCAATAACTGGCAGGTTTCCGACCATTACAAAATGAAGAAAGACGGAGACCGTTTCCGGATTGAAATCGGGAACCTGGACAAAACCAAAACATACATCTGCCAATACCTGATCGATAATCAAATCAGGATAGCAGACCCTTATGCCAATCAGATTTCCGATCCGAAATATGACTCACAGATATCAAAAGAAATCTATCCGGACATGCCTCTTTATCCATCGGGAAAAACAACCGAAATAGCCATGGCGGTCAACACCCGGATCGATGATTACTCCTGGAAAATCAAAAATTTCACTGTCGCAAAAAAAGAAAATCTGGTAATTTATGAATTATTAATCAGGGACTTTACCGAACAAAGAAGCATCAAAGCTGTAAAAAACAAAATTCCTTATCTCAAATCATTGGGAATCAACGTGATCGAATTGATGCCTTTCAACGAATTCGAAGGAAATGACAGTTGGGGATATAATCCGTCGTTTTATTTTGCAACAGATAAAGCCTACGGAACATCCAATGACTATAAAGATTTTATTGATGAATGTCATACCAACAACATAGCGGTTATTATGGATATGGTACTCAACCACAGTTACGGACAAAGTCCGATGGTAAGGATGTATCAAAGCGCCGGAGGAAAAGTAAGTTCCGGTAATCCTTGGTATAACGTCAGCTCTCCGAATACAACTTATTCCTGGGGATATGATTTTAACCATGAAAGCAAGTACACCCAACAATTTGTAGACAGCGTCTGTTCTTTCTGGATCAATCAATATAAAATAGATGGTTTCCGTTTCGACTTCACCAAAGGATTCACCAATAAGTCCGGAGACGGCTGGGCCTACGATGCATCAAGAATCGCTATCCTTCAACGAATCGCCGGTGAAATTCGGAAACGAAAAGCCGATGCAGTGGTTATCCTGGAACACCTCACGGAAAACAATGAAGAAAAAGTTCTGTCCGATAACGGTATGTTGCTCTGGGGAAACCTGAATTACCGGATGAATGAAGCCACGATGGGTTGGACTCAGAAAAATACCGATGGAAGCTGGAATTCCGATATTTCCTGGGGTTCTTACTTCGAAAGAGGATGGACACAACCCAACCTGGTAGCTTATATGGAAAGCCATGATGAAGAACGGTTGATGTATAAAAACGAAAAATATGGAAAAGAATATCAAGGTTATAATGTAAAAATTATACCAACCGGACTGCAACGGACGGAAGCGGCGGCTGTCATCCTGTTTTCTCTGCCGGGGCCGAAAATGATCTGGCAATTCGGAGAACTGGGTTATGATTATTTCTTAGGCTCAAACGCGGAAGAAGGCCGGCTCGAAAAGAAACCCATCCGTTGGGATTACTATGATGATCCGGAAAGGAAAGCCTTGTTTGATGTTTTTGAGGCCATGATCAGGCTGAGACAGGAAAATATCATATTTTCTACTCAAGACTATATCACAGACCTGAAAGAGCCATTTAAACACATAACTCTGAAAGCTCCGGAAGGATACATTTGCGCCATCGCTAATTTCGATGTAGTTCCATTGACAAAAAATGTGAATTTCGGGAAAGTTGCGCAATGGCGGGATTACTTCTCCGGACAAGTTATCTCAACTACCGGGAATAATCAAGAAATAGAACTACAAGCTGGAGAATATCGTCTTTATATCAGCCAGTAAAAATTATAAAACAATGTCTGGCGGTAGCCAATTATAAATTACGAATCAGTAAAAATTTAGATTATGGAAAAAATAATGAAAAAGATGTTATCAATCATTTTGTTGATAACCTGTATGATTTCCTTGCAAGCACAGGAACTTCGATCACCCAATGGACAGTTGAGTATGAAATTTTATCTCCAGGCTAATGGAGAACCGACCTATACTTTATCTTATAAAGGAAAAGAAGTGATCAAACCCAGTAAGCTCGGATTGGAACTGATGCCGGAAGCCAACTCCAGGGAATTCTACGACTTCTCTCCCGATGGCAATGCCGTTCAGCAACGGGACGAAAAAACATCACTTTACGACGGTTTTGATATCACCAATACAAGAACGGCCGTCTTTGACGAAACCTGGCAACCTGTATGGGGAGAAAGCAAAAACATCCGGAATCATTACAATGAACTGTCCGTCAATCTGCATCAGAAAAAGACCGACCGGCAATTATTGATACGTTTGCGTCTTTTTGACGACGGCTTGGGATTCCGTTATGAATTTCCTCAACAGAAGAACCTGATCTATTTTGTAATCAAGGAAGAACACAGCCAGTTCTCCATGACAGGCGATCACACCGCTTTCTGGATTCCGGGAGATTATGACACCCAGGAATATGACTATATGACTTCTCGCTTGTCGGAAATCCGGGGATTGATGAAACAAGCCATTACTCCCAATGCATCCCAACACCCATTCTCTCCGACCGGAGTACAAACGGCCTTGATGATGAAAACAGATGATGGACTTTATATCAACCTGCACGAAGCCGCCTTGATTAATTACGGTTGTATGCACCTGAACCTGGACGATAAAAATTTCATCTTCGAATCCTGGCTGACACCCGATGCCAATGGCACCAAAGGTCATTTACAGGCTCCCTGCCATACTCCCTGGCGTACTATTATCGTCAGCGACAAGGCCGGTGACATATTGGCTTCAGACATAACCCTTAACCTGAATGAACCCTGTAAAATAAAAGATACGTCCTGGATCAAACCCTGTAAATACGTAGGAGTCTGGTGGGAAATGATTACCGGAAAAAGCGAATGGGCATACACTAACGAACTACCCAGCGTACAACTTGGCATTACTGATTACACCCGGGTGAAACCCAACGGAAGACATGGGGCCAATACAACGCATGTGAAAGAATACATCGATTTCGCCGCATTGCATGGCTTTGATGCCGTATTGGTCGAAGGTTGGAACATCGGCTGGGAAGACTGGTTCGGAAAATCAAAAGACTATGTATTCGATTTTTTGACCCCCTATCCCGATTTTGATGTAAAAGGAATCCGGGACTATGCCAGAAGTAAAGGCGTTAAAATCATCATGCACCACGAAACCTCATCATCCGTCCGTAACTATGAACGACATATTGACAAAGCTTATCAATTTATGAAAGACAATGGCTACGATGCCGTAAAAAGCGGCTATGTAGGAGATATTATTCCCAGGGGAGAATTTCACTATAGCCAATGGATCAACAATCATTACCAGTATGCTATTGAAAAAGCAGCCGACTGTAAAATCATGGTAAACGCTCATGAAGCAACCCGTCCGACGGGAATCTGCCGGACTTATCCCAACCTCATCGGTAATGAATCCGCCCGCGGAACGGAATACCAGGCTTTCGGAGGAAGTAAACCGAACCATGTCACCATTCTCCCTTTCACACGATTGATCGGAGGGCCTATGGATTATACACCCGGGATCTTTGAAATGGACATTTCCAAAATCAATCCGAAAAATAACTCACATGTCAACTCAACATTAACCAACCAATTAGCCCTGTATGTAACCATGTACAGTCCCTTACAGATGGCCGCCGACCTGATTGAAAACTATAACCGTTTTCCAGATGCTTTCCAATTTATCAAAGAAGTAGCCATCGACTGGGAAGACAGCAAATACCTGGAAGCAGAACCGGGAGAATACATTACCATCGCCAGGAAAGCCAAAGGAAGTAGCAACTGGTTTGTGGGCAATGTCTGCGGAGAAAAAGGTTTTGTTTCCCGCATCGTTTTTGATTTCCTCGATCCGGGAAAAGAATATATCGCTACCATCTATGCTGATGCAAAAGATGCTCATTACAAAACCAATCCACAGGCCTATATCATCCGGAAAGCAATTGTGACCAATAAATCTAAACTGACACAAACATCAGCTCCCGGCGGCGGATTCGCCATCAGCATCAAGGAAGTGACCGGTAAAGATCAAAAGAAAGGAATAAAAAAACTATAGGAATTGGAGAAGTTAAATGAAGTTACAGGGAGTTATAAAACTTCTAACTTTTAGTTTTTAGGTTTTAACTCTTTGTTATCCTCTCATCCTGTGTTAATTAAAAGTCGTCTAAACGTGTTCATTCTAAGAAATTATTAGTCTTCATATGACGACAGTATAATGAGCAACAAAGTTAAAATTGAAAATTAAACACGAATATAAAATTTTAGAAATGAAAAAAGCAATTCAATTCATCGTTTTAACCTGTCTTCTGAGTTGGACTGTAGCAGGATTGGCAATCTGGCTTGGTTTACATGAAGCAAAAGGACTGTCATACACAGTTTTTGGTGCTATCTATATGCTATTTCCTGCCATTTGCACAATAATTCTTCAAAAAGTTCATAAAGAAAAACCGTTTAGTAATCTCAATGTTTCTTTTCGGTTCAATCGTTGGTTTATTGTAGCAAGTGTAATCCCTATTCTCTATGCGTTTATGACCTTGGGAGTAAATTTATTTTTTCCAGATGTTTCTTTTTCAGCTAACTACGAAGGACTGCTTTCGAGTTTACCTGCAGAACAAGCAACTCTTGCCGCCAAAGAACTTTCAAAATTTCCACCTGTCATTTTCTTGCTGATACAATTAGTGCAAGTAATTATTGCAGCTTACACAATAAATGCATTTTTTGCTTTAGGAGAAGAACTTGGTTGGCGCGGCTATTTACTTAAAGCATTAAAAGATAAGAAATTTTTATCTGTTTCGTTGATTACAGGATTTGTATGGGGTTTGTGGCATTTTCCACTCATTCTTATCGGACACAATTATCCGCAACACCATATAATAGGCATAGGAATGATGATTATTTGGTGCATTCTGCTTTCGCCCGTAATAACTTACATTGTAATAAAATCGAAATCGGTTATTACAGCAGCCATTTATCACGGAACGCTGAACGCTGTCGCCAATATTAGCGTTTTGTATCTTGTAGGAGGTAATGATCTTACAAATGGAGTAACAGGAATAGCGGGATTTATAACTCTGCTATTTATAAATATTTCTTTCTTTTTGTACGATAAATATATTACAAAAGAAAATATCTTCACAAAAGATATGAGTGAAATTGAGTGATGCTCTTGAATGAATAGCAGAAAAACTAAGCCTAACTTGCCTCCCCGAGTGGGCTAGATTTACGCAGCGAGTAAGTGCCAAAGCCAAACTTGTTTGAGCTTCGCCGAGTCGCAAGAAGGAAGCCGAAAGCAAATCGGTAATTGAACTTTTATCTCCCCTACCCTCTTTCTCCAAGGGGGAGACAATTTGTCACTCATCAACTCGTTTTTACTTCGTGTTTAAAAAGTTTAAATGGATCACATTTTTTAATCCGTTGCTTAAAAGTAACCGCAACAACTAACTCTATTTACAACTAGAAACAGTTTTTGAATATATGGCATGGCCTTACCATGTATAAATTCATAAAAATAACAGAAAGATACGTCCAGGAAATATAATCTTTGTAATTTTGTGGCGCATTATTTGCACTAAATAAAAATATCATGTACGCCGAAAAATACATAAGAAGAATAAAAAATATTTTCGTTATCTCCTTTGCAACCTGTCTTTCCCTTTGCGGATTGTATGCATGCGCCAGTTTCGGCACTCCCGGAGGAGGTGAACTAGACACCGATCCGCCTCGCTATGTAGGAAGTACGCCTAGTCCTAACGCACTGAATTTCAGCAAGAATAAAGTAGAAATCGTATTTGATGAGTTAGTTGCTATCGAAAAAGCATCGGAGAAAGTAATCATCACACCACCTCAACAACAAAATCCGATCATCAAATCCCAGGGAAAAAAGGTAATCGTCGAACTTAAAGATTCTCTGCTTCCCAACACGACATATACAATCGACTTTACTGACGCTATCGTCGACAACAACGAAAAAAATCCGTTGGAAAATTACAGTTTTGCATTCTCGACAGGAAATGTTCTTGATTCTCTGATGGTTTCCGGACGTTTGCTCAATGCCGAGAACCTGGAACCGATGCCTAATATACTGGTTGGATTGCACCGTGATCTGAATGACTCCGCTTTCATCAGCAAATCCTTTGTCAGGACATCTAAAACAAACGACAAAGGTCAGTTCAGTATCAGGAACATCACTCCGGGTACCTATAAAATATATGCCTTAGAAGAAGTCGACCGTAGTTATACATACAATCAACCGGGAGAAGCTATTGCATTCAACGACAGCCTGATTGTTCCTGATTTTGAATTCGCAGTCCGCAATGACACGACCTGGACAGACACGACAAAGGTGGAAATAGATACCATCAGAGAGATTCACTATACTCACTTCTTTCCTGACGATATCATTCTACGCTTATTCAAAGAAAAAAAAGAAAAACAATCAATGTCCCGTCCGGAACGGCCTAATATGAACAGGTTCAGGTTGTCTTTCAGTTCCACTCCCCATCCCATACCTGAAATCCGGTTGTTAAATACCGGGACTTCCGAAGACTGGTATATTCCGGAATTTTCAAACGAAAGCAAAACCATTGATTACTGGATTAAAGACTCAACTATTTATCAATTAGACACCCTGTCATTGGAAGTAAATTATCTGAAATCCGATTCTTTGAATCAGTTGATTCCACAGACAGATACTTTATCCCTGTCATACAGAGGAAGAAAAAAAGAATCTGAAAAAAAGAAAAAAGGAGAAGAAGAAAGAATAGACTTCCTGACGATAGAGACTTCCGCCAGATCTTCCTTTGAAGTGTACGATACCCTCAATTTCGTATTTTCAGAACCCTTGTTAAACTTTGATAAGAAGTTGATCAAAATAGCGGAAAAGATAGATACCAATTGGGTCAATCAGGATTTACCCATTCTTCAAGACAGTCTTAATCCTCGTAAGTATTGGGTGAATAAAAAATGGACATACGAAAAAGAATACAAAATAGAGATTGATTCAGCTACATTCACCAGTTTATATGGTAAATGGAATGATAAATTCCAAACCACATTCAAGGTAAAAAGTAAAGACGATTACGGACATTTGATAGTCTCTGTTTCAGGAAACAATGGTTTACCCGGAATAGGAGAAATTCTCGATTCGTCGGATAAAGTTCTGAAAAAATCTGTTCTGAAAAACGGATATCTGTTTTTTCCCAACATGAAACCAGGCCAGTATTACCTGAGATATTTCGACGACACCAACAACAATGAAGTCTGGGATACAGGTAATTATGAACAAAAAATACAACCGGAAAATGTATATTATTATCCGACAGCTATCGAAATCAGGCAAAACTGGGAACACAGGCAAAACTGGAACATCAAAGAACTTCCGGTTGAAAATCAAAAACCTATTGACGTCAATAAAAATAAACCACAGGAGAAAAAGAAAAAAAATGAAAACCTTAACAACCAAAGCAATCGCAAGTAAATTATTACTAATCAGTATCGGATTACTGATTGTATCGCTAATGCCGGCGCAAAACACAAGACTCCCCTTTCAATCCGGAGAGCAACTGAATTATAACGTCCATTACAAATACGGATTTGTAATGGCCAAAGCCGGAACCGCCAGATATGAAGTAAAAGACAGCTCATTCAAGGGAAATCCATGTTTCAGATCATCTCTGACTTTCAAAACAACGTCTTTCTTCGATAATATTTACAAAATAAGAGATACGCTTATTTCTTATTCCAATACGGACTTAGAACCCATCTTTCACAGAAAACATTTGCACGAGGGAAAAACC
>JAVBSK010000040.1:0-7843 GCA_031556755.1 Bacteroidales bacterium
AGTCAGTTCCGACTTTGTGTTTTGCCTGTTTTTACTTTGTTTTTTTCTTTTTACACGGACAGTCGGAAAGCAATTGAAAATTTTGCCTTCCGTTTTAGGTGAATTATTTTCATTCAAAGACAGGCACAGTATTTTTGCAGAAACGACCAGGGAGGAATGGTATGGAAGATTGTTTTTAGGATTGCAGGTATGTATCCTGCTGTCGGTTTTTTCACTCAGATATTTTTCTGTAGATTCGGGTGTTATTCTGAATACTCCTTTGAAGACAATGGAATTCATTTTTTACGCCACGCTTGTCTTTATCTTGTTTTTTGTCTTTAAGTGGTTTTTGTATACGATAATAGGAAGTGTATTTTTTGAAAGGACAGCGTTACAGATATGGAAAAGTAATTATCTCTCGTTGATTAGTTATACATCTATTTTCCTGTTTCTTCCGATTTTTTTATTTTTTTACAACGATGCTTTGTTTGATATCTGCTTTTATACTGTCATTGTATATTTTATATTGATTGAAATTTTTATTTCATACCGATCTTTTGTGTTATTTTTTCACAAACCACATACTTTGCTTTATTTATTTTTGTACCTTTGCGGCCAGGAAATTTTACCCCTGTTTTTCTTGTGGAAAACAATGGCCCATATGTTTAATTTAGTGGAAAAAAGCGTTCTTACTTTATGGCTTTGAATATAAAGAAAGTTTTGGTTTCTCAACCAAAACCTGAAACGGAAAAGTCTCCCTATTTTGATATCGCTGAAAAGTTTGGTTTGCAAATGGTCTTCCGTCCGTTCATTAAGGTGGAGGGTGTTTCAGTCAAAGATTTCAGAACTCAAAGAGTAAATATTCTTGCTCACACAGCCGTGATATTTACGTCACGTACCGCCATCGACCATTTTTTTCGTTTGTGCGAAGAATTGAGAGTCCAGATTCCTGAAACGATGAAGTACTTTTGTATTACGGAGGCGATTGCTGTTTATTTGCAAAAATATACGGTTTACAGAAAAAGAAAAATATTCTTTACGGCAGGAGGAAAGGTGCATGATTTGATTGTACCCATCATGAAGCATAATAAAGAAAAATACCTTTTCCCTGTTTCTGATGTTCATAATGAGGAGTTAGCGAAATTGTTGGATGAGAAAAAAATTAATTACGTAAAAGCGATTATGTATAGAACCGTGAGTAATGATTTTACTCCGGAAGAAGAGTTTGACTATGATATGTTGATTTTCTTCTCTCCAGCTGGAATTGCTTCGTTGATAAAAAATTTCCCCAATTTTGAACAAAAAGACATCAAAATCGGCTGTTTCGGCGCTTCAACAGCGCAGGCGGTAAAAGACGCAGGATTGAGACTGGATGTCCAGGCTCCCACTCCTGAAACTCCCTCAATGACAGGAGCTTTGGAGAATTATTTGAAAATGCTTTCCAAAGGCAAATAAAATTCAGTTGAAATCATAAAATAAGTAAGCAAAAGGCAAAGAAAAACATTATCTTTGTTTTTTGCTTTTCTTATTCAAACGGAAATGGATAAAAAATACGGGCTCGGGAAAGAGGAAAGAATTCATTCTAAAAAAGAAATAGAAAAACTGTTTTCTAACGGACATTCTTTTATCTCTTATCCTTTGCGTACAATATTTTTCAAGAGGGCTCTTTCGGATGAGATCGATGAAAGAAAAATGCAGGTGTCAATCATGGTTAGCGTTCCTAAAAGAAAATTCAAGAGGGCGGTGAAACGCAATCGAATCAAAAGGCTGATAAAGGAGTCTTTTCGGTTAAATAAGAGTGAGTTGTATGAACAAATGTCTTCCCCCGAATCTGTGTCAATCGCATTCCTTTACGCTGCAGATGAGGAAAAAACTTTCCATGAGATTGATGTCGCCATGAAGAAAGCCTTGGGAATATTAAAATCCAAGCTACAGTGAAAGATATTATTACCAAAATATTTCTTTTTCCGGTTTATTTCTATCGTTATTGCATTTCGCCGATGAAACCACCTACTTGTAGATTCACTCCTACCTGTTCCGAATATGCATTGCAGGCGATTAAAAAATACGGGCCGTTTAAAGGCTCTATGTTGGCTCTCAGACGAATTTTCCGTTGCCATCCCTGGGGTGGGCACGGATATGATCCGGTACCTTGATCGTGTATTACAACCTGCATACTCATATTGCACAACGGAAAGATGATCATGTTTGCGAAATAGTAAATCTTCTTTTTGGCTCTGATTCTCAACAAATAGCATTGGATGAAAGTCGGTTTTATTCTGTTGGAATCCATCCCTGGAACGCAGACCGGATTTTTCATCCGGATGATTTTGTTTTACTGGAAGAATATGCTTTCCGTAAAAATGTAAAAGCGATGGGTGAATGTGGATTAGATAAGCTATGTAATGTTCCATTTGAACGGCAACAAGATGTTTTTGCGAGGCAGATTGAGATTTCCGATAAGGCAGGAAAACCTTTGCTTATCCATTGCGTAAAGGCTTTTGACGAATTGATTTTGATGCGAAAAACATATTCTCCCCAACCGCCCTGGATCATTCATGGCTTCCGGGGAAAGCCTCAACAGGTGGAGCAACTTCTCGGAAAGGGTTTCTATTTCTCTTTCGGAACGAGATTCAATGAAGCATCTTTGAGACAGGTTCCGTTGGAAAGACTGTTTCTTGAAACGGATGATACAGATTGTAATATCCGATTTGTGTACGAAAGAATAGCTCGAACATTGGATATTTCCGAAGAAACTCTGATACGACAAATAGAGAGGAATTTTATGATTTTTCCCTAAGTTTGCAATCAATTACTAAAATATAATATGGCAAAAAATAAAAAACAACTTCCTTTGTTTGAGAATGTTACAATCACAGGAATTGCTGCGGAAGGTAAAGCAATCGCCAAAAAAGACGATTGGGTCATTTTTGTACCGTATGTGGTCCCAGGAGATATTGTAGACCTGCAATTGACCCGGAAGAAAAACTCCTATGCGGAAGCCAGAGTCGTCCGTTTTGAGAAATATTCGAAACAAAGAACAGATTCCTTTTGTGAGCATTACGGTGTTTGCGGCGGTTGTAAATGGCAGATTTTACCTTATCAGGAACAAATCCGGTATAAACAACAGCAGGTGAAAGATAATCTGGTGAGAATCGGAAAAATTGATTTGCCGGAAATTTCTCCCATATTGGGGTCTGAAAAAACGGTATTTTATCGCAATAAACTGGAGTTTACATTTTCTAATAAGCGTTGGATGACGGAGGAAGAGATCAAATCTGATCTCCGGTTTGAAAATATGAACGCTTTGGGATTTCATATTCCTGGAATGTTTGACAAAGTGTTGAATATCAATAAATGTTGGTTGCAGGATGATATATCGAATCTAATCAGGATATCAATCAGAGATTATTGCAACGAGAAGGGATATACTTTCTTTGATTTGAAAAACAGAGGCGGTTTGATGCGTAATCTGATCATTCGTACTTCATCAACGGGAGAAGTGATGTTGATTGTTGTCTTTTATGAAGAAGATGAGGAAAAGCGTATTGCTTTGTTGGATCATATAGCTACCTGTTTCCCTGAAATAACCTCGTTATTATATATCATTAACCAGAAAGCCAATGATACAATTACTGATCAGGAAGTGTTAGTATTCAAGGGAAATGACCATATTTTCGAAGAAATGGAAGGTCTGAAATTCAAGATCGGCCCGAAATCATTTTATCAGACAAACAGCGATCAGGCCTATAATTTATATAAGGTCGCCAGGGATTTTGCATCGCTAACCGGAAATGAGTTGGTTTATGACTTGTATACAGGAACCGGAACTATTGCGAATTTTGTTTCTAGTCTGTCCCGTCAGGTGATAGGGATAGAGTATGTTCCCGAAGCCATAGAGGATGCCCGGATAAACGCCTCTATCAATGGAATAGAAAATACGCTCTTCTTTGCGGGAGATATGAAAGATATTCTGAATTGTGACTTTGTCAACCAGTATGGTCGTCCCGATGTGATCATCACCGATCCGCCGAGGGCGGGGATGCATGATGATGTAATCGATGCTATTTTGTTTGCGGAACCGGATAGGATTGTCTATGTAAGTTGTAATCCGGCTACACAAGCGCGGGATTTGAATTTATTGGATGTAAAATATCGATTAGAAAAGGTTCAGCCCGTGGATATGTTTCCCCATACGCATCATGTTGAGAATGTGGTGTTGTTGAAAAGAAGATTTTAAAAATACAGAGGCTGTCTCCGCATGAGAGACAGCCTCTGTTTTCCTCTTGGAATGATTCCGTTATGCCGGATGGATTGCTGATGTCGGGCAAACATCTGCGCAAGTTCCACAATCAGTACATTGATCCGGATCGATCTTGTATATATCGCCTTCTGAGATTGCACTCACAGGACATTCATCAATACAAGTTCCGCAAGCGATGCAGTCTTCTGTAATTACGTAAGCCATTTCTTTATTTTTTTAGAGTTTTGATATAATAACGGAGCAAAAATAAGTGAATTCAAATGGATTACAAAATATTCTTTCAAAAAAAGATTTAAAATGCATAGTTTGGACAAATTCAAAATAAGAAAGGCTTATTTATTAGTATCAAATGTTTTCAGATAAATGAGTTTGGTTAATTTCTCTTCAATCGATAGTCTTTGACTCCTAAATTTTTATATGTTTCGATCAATGCATCTTCGTCGTCGGTAATTACCAGTAATTTATCTCCTGGTTGTAATTCGGTATTTCCTTTCGGAATAAAATATTGATCCCCTCGTTTGACCATAACTGCGAGGGTTTGGTCAGGCAAAGGTATATGCATCAGTTTGCTGCCACCGGAGAGTATCTGGTCAGTCAGGACGATTTCTGTCATAGTAGACTTGATCTCATCTGAAAATTCCACTTCAAAATCCTGAAATGAACTTTTATCTTCTCTTTTTTTAGACAACCCCAGCCAGTTGGCAACCTGAGTGAGGGTTGTTCCCTGGATGATCAGGGAAATAAGAGTGATAAAAAACACGATGTTAAACATCTGATGGGAATTGTGTACGTTTGCTGCTAAAGGGTATATGGCGAAAATGATTGGTACGGCTCCCCTGAGTCCGACCCATGAAACAAAGAGTTTTCCCTTGAAATCCATTTTACGAAACGGTAACAAGGATATGAATACGGTGAGCGGACGGGCTCCTATAATCATGAATATTCCGATGGCTAAACTGGACAAAGCCACAGGCCACAGATCCCTGGGATTAATTAACAGACCCAATGTGAGAAACATGATCATTTGACTGATCCATGCCAGGCCTTCAAAAAACTTCATTGATGAACGTTTGTGAACAAATTTGGAGTTTCCTATAACCAAACCTCCGATATAAACGGCTAAGAAGCCGTTTCCTTTCATGAAATAAGTGGCGGAAAAAATAAAAATACCAGAAGTAAACAAAAGGATCGGATATAAAGAATCGTTGTCCAGGTTGATTTTGTTGATCGTCCGGACTGCAATTTTTCCCAGTATGAAACCTGCCGATCCTCCGATTACAAATTGCAGGCAGAAGTCCAGTGCGGCTTTTGTATAATCCGGATTGCCTTCTCCTGAGGTTATCAACTGGATCAGGATAATTGTCAGCATATAGGCCATGGGATCATTGCTTCCGCTTTCAAATTCCAGTAAAGGTCTTAGGTTCTTTCTCAGACGGATTCCTTTTCCTCTCAAAATGGAAAAAACGGATGCCGAGTCTGTCGATGACATGACTGAAGCCAATAGGAAAGATTCCAATAAGGAAAGGTTGACATTGTCGAACCACGAGTTTGCAACATAATAAATGAATAATCCCGTGATGAAAGCCATGAGTAATACTCCGAAAGTCGCCAGAGTTACTCCCTGGGCGGCGATGGGTTTAATGTCTTTGTATGTAGTGTCCAATCCTCCGGAAAACAGGATAATGCAAAGTGCTATTGTTCCGATAGTTTGGGCGATATTATAGTTGTGGAATTCGAATCCCAGCCCATCGGTTCCAAATAACATCCCGATGGCTAAAAACAGCAACAGGACAGGAACTCCGAACCTGGAGCCTGCTTTTGTTGCTAAAAGACTGATAATAAATAAAACGGATAAAAATAAAAGTAAAAATTCTATAGAAAACGTCATGCCTTATTTGGTTTGTCAAATCCCGGAATTTCCGGATCAGATCGGTGTTTCAGGCGAAAATAAGAAAAAAAAACCAAAAGTCAAAATTTAAGATGTTCTTTATCTTAAACTTTGATGGAGCAAGGAGATGTTTTTATAATTATACTGATTGTAGTCAGATATTTTGAATTTATTTTTAGTTGGTTTAGTATTTGACGATTTCTTCCAGCTTAATTATGTAAACAAGAGTAGAATAAGGAGGAATACTTCCTTTCCCGACGCTTCCATAGCCTAATTGCCAGGGAATCCATACTTCCCATTTGTCTCCAACGTTCATGTTTTGTAAGGCGACTCTCCATCCTTCGATTACAGTAATACCGGTTTGTGATTGTATTTGTCCGGTGATTAGGTTCTTTGAATAGAAACTGCTGCCATCTAATGTGAATTCAAAGGGTTTTGTCGGTTCCATTACTGATTCAAAGAGAGTTTCGTCGATCAGGTATCCTTCGTAATGAACTTTGATCTGACTGGTGTATAATGGAGGTTTTGTGTCTGTTGTACTTTCCAAAACCTTGTAATAGACGCTGCCGGGGCCTCCGGGAATGGTCGCTTCAAAATAACCATCTGTCGTTTTTATTTTTTCGAAAGCGGCTTCATTTTCATTTTTCCATGTCGGATCAAAATCGTCATCACTATTGTCGCAAGATGGCAACATGAATAAGCCTAAAAGTGAAATGAAAAAATAAAATAATTTATTTGTATTCATATTTGTATAACTTCTATTAATTCGGGACATGAATTGAAAACGGCGCTTCCCGATGATGTAATTAAAATTCAACCTTGGGAGCCTTCTCCGATCCCTCTTCCGCTTTGAAATAAGGTTTAGCGGTAAATCCGGACATACTCGCAATGATGTTGTTTGGAAATTTGCGGATCAATGTGTTGAAATCTTTAGCTACTTCGTTGAAACGGGTGCGTTCTGTCGAAATTCTATTTTCCGTTCCTTCTAATTGAGCTTGCAGATCCATGAAGTTCTGATTAGCTTTCAGATCGGGATAGGCTTCTACGCTGACCAACAGGCGGCCCAATGCTGAACTGACTCCACTTTGAGCTTGTTGAAACTGGGCCAGCGCTTCGGGAGTGATATTTGTCGGATCGACAGTTACCTGTGTTGCTTTGGCGCGAGCTTCAACAACACCCTGAAGCGTACTTTCTTCGTGAGAGGCATAGCCTTTTACGGTCGCTACCAGATTCGGGATCAAATCGGAACGACGTTGATATTGATTTTCTACATTTCCCCATTGGGATGTAACAGTCTCATCAGCAGACACCATTTTGTTGTATGCGCCCGTATACCAGAAAAATATGATGGCGACGATGGCGGCGAGTACGATGATAACAATAAACGACTTTTTCATTTTTATAATTTTTATCAACCGTTAGACCTGAAATACACAGAGATTTTCATGGTTCTTTGGTTCTCTATTTGCTCTATGTCTTGCGGTGTTATTGTTCGACTATTTTCTTCAATAAATTTTTTAGGTTCACTTTGTCGGCGATGATATTGCGCAGGTCAGTGATACTTACTCGTTCTTGCTCCATTGTGTCACGATTGCGGATGGTTACGCAGTTGTCATTCAAGCTGTCATGATCGACGGTGATGCAGTAAGGGGTTCCAATGGCATCCTGGCGGCGATAACGTTTGCCGATATAATCTTTTTCGTCGTATTGGC
>JAVBSK010000122.1:0-17297 GCA_031556755.1 Bacteroidales bacterium
GGCGATTGTTTTGTCTTTTCCCTCTCTGTTCGTTATGTTTCCGGTAACAGTCACGCCATTGACCAAAGCGCCTCCGAATGCGTAATTGTTGAGAATAAGTCCTGTCGGATTATCATTGTATCCAACCAGTCGATGGATGTACGGACTATGGTGTATGTCGGAAGATGTTCCCTCTACAATCGTATTTGCAGCCACCGAACCAATAATACTTCCTCTTGCATTGAATGCAACCAATCCTCCGCCATAAGAGCCTTCGCCCGTAGCCATTATATTTCCGGATGCATAACAGTTCTCTGTTCCCTTCGAATAATCCTGGAATCCAACCAACCCTCCGACGGATACGCTATAGCCTTCAATAGAAGTTAAATCGCATGAAGAATAACAATTGATCACTTTTCCGTTATTCTGTCCGACCAATCCTCCTGCATTTATTTTTACGCCTTCGGCTGTCAATGTTCCGGAAGAACAGCATATGCTTACAGTTCCGTAGTTTCTTCCTACGATAGCTCCTACATAATGGTAATCTTCGTTATTCATATTGCGGTCGTTTATTTTTTCTCCGGTTTAATGTATATCAAAATTAAAGCAAACATTTTTGACTTCTACAACGGCGCCTAAAGCTCCGAACAAACCGATACAATCGTCTTCCTCATATTTTTCATGATCTTTACGATTGATATACAATCCGGTGATATTTTTTTGATTTCCATCGAATTTCCCGTTAAATTTATTTACATCATTTCCGACAGGTAACCATCCGTCAGCTTTACCGGTAAGATATGCAGTCAGGTCAATGTCTTGTGTTAACCTGAAGTACTTACCGAGTCCTTTGTTGCCAAGATAATTATTGAGAAGAGTCAGTTCTCCCGCATTAGCGATTAAATACGGATCTGTTTCCATTCCCGTTCCTCCCGCGAATTTTACGGGTTGAGGCGTTGTTTTAACTTGCCATGCAAGGATTGGTAACCCTTCTGCCGAAGGCATTGTCCATACCTTTTGAAAATCCCAGTTTAGAGATTCGTAAGTGGACTGAATATAAGAAACGCCCAGATAGTTGTCTCTTATTTCCTGTTTGCTGTTTCCTCTGGCCATATTAATGCCATATATAGGGTGAATGTCGGATCGGATCCACTCTCCGGACGATGCACATTCGATGATATCACAAGAAACAATGCAGCCAACCAAACCGCCCACATCTCCACGAGGCGCATTTATTTTACCTCCAAAATAACACTTGTAAATATAAGCTCCTATACCAACCAATCCTCCGACTCTCGGATATCCCGGGATAGGAATGGATATATCACATACGGAGTAAGAATTTAGAATAGAGCCATTGCCTATTCCGGCTATTCCACCGACATAACAATTCATATCCGAAGTTTCCGCAGATGTTATGCTGCCTTTAGTGTAACATTCGTTAATGAACCCGGAAGAATATCCGACCAAAGCGCCGACGCTTTCCCCTTTGATTGCTTTATTTTCATCGATTTCCACCCCAAGTCTATCTATTTTTCCATATCTTCCTAATTGAGACATAAATCCTACATAAGATTCGCCAGGACGATTGCACCAAAGGTTTTTTATAACTTTTCCGTTTCCGTTGATCGTTCCTTCGAATGGAATAAGAGAAGAGATAGGTTCCCATCCTGCTCCATTATTATAACCTGGATTTCCGGGACTCAGGTAGGTCGAAAGATCAATATCCTGAGTCAGGATGAAGTATTCCCCTTTTGCGGATTTGTCCGCAAGAAATTCTTTCAGGTACCCTAATTGTTCGGCAGTTTCAATTTGATAAGGATCTGTTTCCGTTCCGTTACCTCCTGCAAACCGGGCATACGCGGACGTAAAACATACTACGAAAAATAGAATGGAGAGTTTAACTGATTTCATGAGTGTGTTATTTTTGAGTATGTTATTATACATAAAATACTTGAACTCACAAATATAATAATTATTATTAAAAATAGTTAAATAATAATAATTTTTTCAATAAAAAATTCAGAAATGAATTAAACTCCCATGTGTCACTGATTGATGATATGCCAATCTAAAATTTCACACACAAATTGACTAATACGTTTGTTCCGGCTTGCGGAAAATATCCGTAATCGGCGTATCTGTCTGTATAAGAGTCAGAAGCGTTGGGTTGTTGATAGTAAGAGTACACCCAGGCGTTGCTTTCATATTGTTCGTTGAACAGGTTATTCACCAAAACACTTAATTTTAATGTTTTCAGGTTTTTTACACCGAAACTGTAACCTAACCTGAGATTATTGACGAAGTAGGGATTCAGACAGCGCTCGTCATTCCCTGTATTGTCGATGTATTGTTTTCCTACAAAATTAGACTGTAAACCTGCATCCCAATTTTTATAATCGAATGAAAACATGCTTCCCGCGATGAAATTGGGAGAAAAGGCAATCTGAGTATCTCCCAGCGAATTTTTCACTTGTCCTGACAGGTCCCAATTTTCATCAAATAAATCTACGTATTCGGTGAAATCATTGATTTTATTTTGGCTGAGGGTCAGGTTTCCGTTCCATTTCAACCATGGACAAATTTTGGCGGCAAGTGTCAATTCGACTCCGGTTCTGTAACTGTCCGGAATATTCGAAGTCAGAGGTTCTCCTATTTCATTTATTTTTCCTGTTAGTATCAGTTGGTTATCGTATTTCATATAGTACAAATTCACTCCGGCGGCAAATCGTTTACTCTTGAAATGATATCCCAATTCATAGTCAAACAGAGTTTCATAAGTCGGTTTTTCGTTGGAAGAAGCATTGGTATAATTATTCCGGTTGGGTTCGCGGTGAGCCATGGCAAAGGAGGCATATACATCATTTTGTGAATTAAAGCGATAAAATACACCGGCTTTCGGATTGAAAAAACTGAATTTCTCATGTATATCCAAGGCTTGCATGGTTTTATTTATTTTATCCCAGACATCGTTTGTTCCCTTGGTTTTATAATCAATGAAACGATATTGTACGTCTCCATATATATTTAGCTTTCCGGTTAAGGCATAATTGGCTTTCAGGTAGATGTTGGCGTCGGTTTTGCGGGAATCGCTCCGGTAGTATTCCTGTCCGGGAGTGAAATGATCATCTCCTGTATAATTTTTTACCCAGATTATTTTTCCGAAATGGTCGCATACATAATTGTTCGCTCCGCCACCGAAAATAACATCCCATTTTTGTTTTTTGTAATTCAAAGAAAAGATTCCTCCATAGAAATCGTTGGCTAACCATTTCTGACGAACTAAATCACTTTCTTTAATAGTTGCTCCATCATACGTAAAAGGAGTCAGATCGTATTCTATCAATTTCCTCCCGATTTTATATTCTTCATAATAACCTTCGCCCTGTGTGTAATGCAAAGCGGCATTCAGTTGTAATGACGGATTAAAAATATGCGTAGCAATCAATTGATAATGTTTTTGATCATAATTATCGGTTTGATTATCGTAGAAAGGAGATAAAGGACGACTATAATCATCTTCTTTCATGTGTCCGCTGGGGTTGAAAGTACGGCTGATGTTGGCATAATCAAAACTTACAACTCCATTTTTTTTGTACATCGGTACGCCATCCCAGGCGTGGTATGTTTTTTCAAGTCCGCCGAAAGTGATAAATTTTACTAATGTATTGTGATTGAAATATTCTCCCTGGAAAAAATACGATTTCAGGTCAGCCGAAGTGCGGTCGATATATCCGTCGGAAGTAATGCTTGAAAGTCTTCCGTCGAACGACCAATGATCGGCGATTCTTCCGGTTCCCAGTTTCAGTGTGGCTTTGGAGGTGTTGAAAGAACCGTAGGTGCCGTTGATTTCACCATAAGCCTTTGACGGGAGATTTTCGGTTTTCATATTAATGCTTGCCCCGAAAGCGGCGGCTCCGGAAGTTGAAGTTCCGACACCCCGTTGTATTTGCAGATCTTCAAGCGAGGAAGTAAAATCCGGCATATTGACCCAAAACACACCTTGAGATTCGGAGTCGTTCAGAGGAATACCGTTGGTCGTGATATTGATGCGATTGGCATCCGTGCCTCGGATGCGAAACCCGGTATACCCGATGCCGGTTCCGGCGTCTGAAGTCGCAACGACAGAGGGAGTTAAAGTCAGTAGGAAAGGAATATCCTGTACGAAATTCTGTCTTTCGATATCTTCTTTATCAATATTCGAATAAGCCAAAGGCGTTTTATCGCTCACGCGATTGGCGATAATCTGAACTTCCTGAATCTGAATTGTTTTTAAAGTGTCCTGTTTTTGAGCGGACAAAAGTTGTGAGACAGCCAATGCCGTCCAGAAGATAAATACCTTTTTCATTTAATAGAGTTGTAATTAATAAATAAAAAAGGGGTTTAATTAAGATAAGTACCAATACTTGACCGTGCACTGTCAAAAGTATTCTTTTCTCCCTACGACGGCATTATCCGCATCAGGTTCAAAGGGTATAATCTCAGCCCCGGAACGGAGCACCCCTACTTGTCGGCGCAAAGGTAATCAAAATTTTTAAAAATCACTTTTTGCCCTGAGACAAAAACACCTCTTTGAATCTACTTGTCAGAATATCCTGTTGACTTGTTTTACTCCTTTTACCGCTTTGATTTTCTTGATTAAGGCGTCCATCGTGGAAGTGTTATTGACCAATACCGTAATGTTTCCCTGGAATAATCCGTCGACTGAATCCACTGAAATGGAACGCATCGTCATTCCGTGTTCTTTGGATATGACAGACGTGATATTGGTGACGATACCGATATCGTCATGACCTAAAATTTTCAGGGTAACAGGATAGAGACCGTCGGATTTCCCTGACCATCGGGCGTTTACCACGCGATATCCGTACCGGTTGAACAATTCCGGAGCGTTCGGACAGGTTTTCCGATGTATCCTGATTCCTTGGGAAGACACAAAACCGAAGATATCATCCCCGTAAATGGGATTACAACATTTGGCCAGTTTATACTCGATTCCGGTCAGATTCTGGTCGATGACCAAGGCTTCTCCTCCAGAGGTAATTTCCTCTGCGGCGGTCAGAGTGTGGTAGTTTTCAACACTTCTGTCGGAATGTTCGTGTTCAGATTCTTTTTTATCAAAATCTACATACTGATCTATCAAAGAATTGATGTCCAGTTTTTCAGCGGCGATGTCCGCATAGAATTCGGTGATGGTTTTGTATCCGTTTTTTTTGATCAACCGCATCAGTTTGGCTTCGTCCTCTTCTATTTTTCGGTTCTTGAACCGGCGTTGCAAGAGTTCTTTGGCGAATTCAACCTGTTTGGCGGTCGCCTCTTTGATCGATTGCTTGATTTTATTCCTGGCTTTTGAAGTGACTACAAAGTTTAACCAGTCTAACTTGGGAGATTGATTGGGGGAGGTGATGATATCTACCTGGTCACCGTTTCTCAACCGCTGTTTGATCGTTACATTTTTGCCGTTGATTTTGGCTGAAACGCATTTGGATCCGAGTTTGGTATGGATCGCAAAAGCGAAGTCCAGGACAGTCGCATTGTGAGGCAGTTTGAACAAATCCCCTTTGGGTGTGAAAACGAAAATTTCATCTTCATACAATTCCATTTTGAAATCCTGAATCAGGTCGGAAGGAGGAGTATCTTTGTTTTCAAGAACTTCTCTTACGTTGTTGAGCCATTCATCAAGCCCGCTTTCTCCTTTGATGCCTTTGTATTTCCAGTGAGCCGCCAATCCTTTTTCTGCGATTTCATCCATCCTTTTTGTGCGGATCTGCACTTCTACCCAGCGGCCTTCCGGTCCCATTACCGTAGTATGCAGAGATTCATATCCATTGCTTTTAGGTATGGATAGCCAATCTTTCATCCTTTTCGGATTGGGTTGATACATATCTGAAATGACGGAGTAAACCTGCCAACATTCAGATTTTTCTTTATCCAGCGAGGTTTCCAATATGACGCGAATCGCGAAGAGGTCGTATATGTTTTCGAATTCTATCTTTTGTTTTTGCAGCTTATTGTTGATGGAATGAATGGATTTGGTTCTTCCCTTGATATCGAAATTCAAACCTAATTCCGTCAGCTTTTTTTCGATGGGAGTGATAAAGGCGACGATATATTTATCCCGGGAGCTTTTTGTTTCGTTGATTTTTCTGGCGATGAAATTATATTGTTCCCTGTCCCTGAATTTCAACGATAAATCTTCCAGTTCGGATTTAATTTGATATAAACCCAAACGATGGGAGAGAGGAGCATAGAGATAAGACGCTTCCGCTGCGATTTTCAAGCGTTGTTCCTCGTCTTTGAAATGTTTGGCAACACGCATCAAATAGAGTCGACCGGCAATCAAAACGAGGATAACGCGAACATCTTCTGCGAATGAAAGCAATAATTTCCGGAAATTTTCGGTCTCGACAACCGGATTTTTTACATATATTTCTCTCGTTTTGATTAAGCCTTTAAGAATTCCGGCTACATCGGAACCATATTTTTTTTCGATGTATTCAATCGGAATTACACCGTTCAAAACGATATCTGAAAGTAATACGGAAATAACCGATGCTCTTTTCAAGCCTATTTCTTTTGAGACAATCAAAGCAATATGGATATTCTTCAACAAAATATTCAACCCATAAATGTCCCTGCCGAAAACATCCTTATCGAATGACTGGGAAATATCATGCCGTATATTTTTAATATCCTCTGTATTTACAGACTCTCCCATGGATTTTAAAAGGAGCCTGTAGGTAGAGATAAATTCTTTCTGTTCTGTTTTTGTAAAAAAAGTCTTCATAAATTCGCTACAAATTTACTAAGATTCGTTTTGTATTTATAACAAATTCCATAATTTTGTAATCTTGTAAAATTCGGAAACAATGATTCCTGATCAGCTTATTTCTTTATGACTCGCCGGTCAGGTTAGTATCCGTTAAAAAATGATATTTATGTTTACTCAACTGGATTTAGAACTTCTCGCAAAAAAAGGTATTTCTCCCGCACAAATTGAAGAACAACTGAGCTTTTTTGAAAAAGGCTTCCCTTTCTTATCTATTACGGCATCCGCTTCTGTTGAAAAAGGAATCTTGTGTATTCCGGAATCTGCTCAGGAAACGTATCTCAACGAGTGGCGTAACTACCTGCTACAAAACAACCAAATTGTCAAGTTTGTTCCGGCTTCCGGTGCAGCAAGCCGGATGTTTAAAGATCTTTTTGAATTTCTGGGCGCCGGTTATACCATTCCGACAACAGATTTTGAGAAAAAGTTTTTTGATAAAATAGAGGACTTTGCATTCTATGGGGATTTAAACGATGTTTGTTTAAAAAATCAGCAAAAGGATATTTCTTCGCTGATGGCAAGCGGTGATTACAAGGCGATTGTAAAAAACCTGCTTGATTCCCAGGGATTGAACTATGGTCAACTTCCCAAGGGATTACTTAAATTCCACCGGTATCCGGATACCAATCGCACAGCGATGGAAGAGCATTTGGTGGAAGGAGCGATGTACGCCTGTAACTCAGGTAAAATTGTAAAAGTTCATTTCACGGTATCTCCCGAGCATCGTGTATTGTTCGAAAGCCTTGTCTCCGAAAAAATATCCGGCTATGAAAAACGGTTCGGAGTAAAGTACGATATCACTTTCAGTGAGCAGAAATCTTCTACCGATACTTTGGCTGTCGATGAAAATAACAAACCTTTCAAGGATGGAGATCAATTGTTGTTTCGTCCGGGAGGACACGGAGCTTTGATTGAGAACCTGAACGATATAGATGCTGATGTGGTTTTCATCAAGAACATTGACAATGTGGTGCCCGATTCTTTCAAAGAACCAACCATATTATACAAGAAATTGATCGCCGGCGTCCTGATTGACCTGCAAAATAAGATATTCAAATATCTTGGTTTGATTGAATCAGGAAAATATACCCGGGAAGAATTGTTGGAAATGATTTATTTCCTTCAGCACGAATTAAATATCAAAAATCCGGACATAAAGATATTGGAAGATGCCGAACTGGTATTGTATATCAAATCAAAACTCAATCGACCCTTGAGGGTTTGCGGAATGGTAAAAAACGAAGGAGAACCGGGAGGAGGCCCGTTTCTGGCGGTCAATCCCGACGGTACCGTTTCATTGCAGATATTGGAAAGTTCACAGATAGATCTGAAAGATCCGGAAAAGAAAGCGATGTTTGAAAAAGGAACACATTTCAATCCTGTTGATTTGGTCTGTGCGTTGAAAGATTACAAAGGAAAAGCATTTGATTTGCCGAAGTATGTGGATAAAAATACCGGATTCATTTCTATCAAGTCAAAGAACGGCAAAGCATTGAAAGCATTGGAACTTCCGGGTTTGTGGAATGGAGCCATGTCGGATTGGAATACGGTCTTTGTAGAGGTTCCCATCGGAACATTCAATCCTGTTAAAACAATCAATGATTTGTTGAGACGGGAACATCAATAAATTATCTTCCCGCTTTCATTCAATAACAATACTTTTCTAAACCGAAAAAAAGGATGTGCCTGTAGGGGGACGCATCCTTTTTTGTTGTCTGATAGATAGATATACTGATTGATATGCTACTTTTTGTGGCATTATTTTTGTTTGGCGCTCTCAGATGTTCAGGTGTTGAAACGACATCTCTATTAATTAAAAAAAATAAACAATAACTCAAGATTGATGATTCCGGCTTTGACTTGAAAATATCTATGTAAAAAAAGTGATAAAAAATTTGTGTTTTAATTTTTTAAACAATACATTTGTGTTTTAATTGTCAATTGTACACTTTATTTCCGGGCAAAAAACCAGGAATAATCAGTCTAGTGTAATTGAAAAGTAATTTGTGATTTATTAAAATTATTTTTAACTTAAATTATTGTATCATGAGAAAAATGAACTCTTATTTTAAGAGCTGTTTTTTGTTGTGTCTGGCAGCGTGTTTTTCTTTTTCTTTGAGCGCCAAAGGCCTGGATGATGGTTTGGTTCTGCACTACACTTTCGATAATGACGAAGGAGGTATTGTACAGGATGTTACAGGGATCTCAAGCGCTGCGATTCTTCAAGGTACCGCAGCCATTTCTGCTGACGGGCAAAGCGGGAAAGCATTACACTTACCTACCGTGGCGACTCCTGCCGTTGATTATTTACAAGTTCCCGAAGGAGTCGTGCAAAGTCTTACTGATTTTACGATTGCTGTGTGGCTCAAATTGGATAATGTCAACCAATGGGCCCGTGTCTTTGACTTTGGAACAGGCCAGGAAACCAATATGTTTTTGACTCCTAGAGGAGGTGCCGGGAATGTTCGTTTTGTAATCAAAAAAGACAATACTACCGGAGAACAGATTGTAGACGGAAAAGCGCCGCTACCTATCGGTAGATGGGTGCATGTTGCTGTCACCGGAGATTTCTTCAGCAATACGGTGAAACTGTATGTGGATGGAGAACTTGTCGGTGAAAAATCTGATTTTACCAGTACGCCTGCATCTCTGGGATATACAACAATGAATTATATCGGTAAAGCGCAATATCCGGATCCGGGATTGAACGGATATGTTGATGATTTCAGGATCTATAACAGAGCGTTTACCCATTTGGAAGTACTCAGTTTCATGGGTGTTTCCGCTGATGTGGCTAATGCTTATGCCAACTTTGTTCCGGAGAGTATCCTTGGAACAAATCTCAGCTTTCAGGAAATCGACAGTGATCTGACTTTACCGACTACAGCCGGTAATGGCGTGGCTATGACCTGGGAATCTTCAAATCCGACCCTGGTTGGAATTGATGGTAAAGTGACTCAGCAAAGCGCTCCTATGGCGGATACTTTGACTGTAACTTTCTCAAAAGAAAGCAGTACTTCCCTTAAAAAGCAGATTGTGTTAGTTGTTCTTCCTTCAGAACCTCTTCCCGCTTTGATTACAAAATGGTTATTTTCTCCTGCAAACATTACAATGAATAACGGAGAAATTGTGGTGCGTTCCGACGACGATGAATATGCCGGAGAAGCAAGATACAACGGAGTTCTCAAAAATCAGGCTCAAATCAGGACTATCGGTAATCCGGGCAATCAATTCCACGTATTGGATATGGGAGTTAACAACGGTTATATGGATATGGGTACTGAAATAGGAGAATCTATTTATAAACTGACTAATTATGCCGTAGGAGGATATTTTTATATTGCTACCGATGCTCCGGGCGTATCAAATGCTGGTAATTTCTTATATTCATTCTCCAATACGATGGATGCCGCCAATGACCGGACTGGTTATCTTTTTACACGTCCGTATTCTTTAGATCACAGTATCTCCACCAAACGTTGGGAAGATTCCAAAGGAATTGGCGCCGGTAACGCTTATTATGCAAATAACGGAACGACTCTTCAGGGTGTATGGCACCATATTATGTATGTACAGGAAGGAACAAAAGGAACAATCTATTTAGACGGTGTCGCCGCTAAAACAGGTGAGGTTGCTTTATTACCTCTTAATATTGCTTTGCCGGATCGGACAGGAACTCTTTACAACTGGTTGGGTCGTCCGTGTTACGGATCTGACAGTTATCTGAGAGGAACTTTGGTTTATGACTTCAGATTGTATAGCGTACCTGTTTCAGGAGATGATATGCAGGGGTTGTTGAATGTAAATACTACATTGAGTGATTTGAATACGGCTTATGCTGAAAATCCGAATGCTGAAGATACGGATCTTGCATCTGCTACCAATGCATTGACTTTGGGAGATTTGTCTAATGTTACATCTAACATCACCTTGCCTGCTATAGTTCCCGGTTATCCTATGGTTTCCCTTACCTGGAGCAGTTCTGATCCCAATGTGATTTCAAAAGACGGAAAGGTAACCCTTCCTTTGTTTGACGCCGACATTATTTTGACGGCTACGTTGATGAAGTCAGGAAAGATCGCCACTAAAGAATTTACGGCGACCGTTAAAACAAATATTGCGCCTATCCAGGGAGATTTGTTGGTACATTATGATTTCAGCCAGGTACAAAACGACACGATTGTGATCGATCAGGCCGAAAAACATTTCAAAGGAACATTGAAAAATGAAGTGACTATTGAAACCCTTCAAGCCGAAGGCGGAGATGTCAAGGTGTTGAGATTGGGTAACGGTAAAGGATATTTCGATTTGGGTCATGAAATCGGACAGTTGATGTATAAAGCCCGGAACTATACTTTGAGCGCTTATTTCTGTGTGGATACAAGTTATGCTGATATTACGAAAGCCGGAAATTTCTTGTGGACATTTGCCAATGGAGAAGGCGGTAGCGGTCCTTATCTCATCTCAATATTGAATTCCCAACGGGTTGAAATCAGAGGAACCGATAACCATTCATTGAATGCTTACACTCCTCAACAAGCAGCACCGAAAGGCGTTTGGAGACATTTTGCATTCACTCAACAAGACGATAAATTAGGAAGAATTTACATTGATGGAATGATGGTGTCCGAACAGATATTCAATTATCTTCCTGCCGATAATTTCTTTGTCGCCGGACATGCCGGAACTTTGGATAACTGGATCGGTCGTTCCAATTATTCTGCCGATGTTTATTTACGTAATACGAGAGTCGCTGATTTCCGTATGTATGGAAAAGCACTGACGGAAGAAGACTTCAACGGAGGTGTGATCAATGTGCCTGCAACCTTGGCTAAACTGGAAAGCGCTATTTCAAATTCAGTTAAATCAGGAAAAATAAATCCGTACAACGTATATTCTGACGCAGACAGAAAGTTAGTTATCGAAGGATTGACCGGTAGAGAAGCTGTTTCCATATATGATATCATGGGAAGAAAACAATCTCGGGATCTTGTCCTTACTCCAGGAATCTATGTCGTGAAAATAGATAATTATGTTACTAAGATATTCGTAAAATAATCAATTAAACTTATCTGAAAACAAGGAAAGTAGAACACAGGGCGAGCAATTGTTCTCTGTGTTCTATCCTTGTCTTATCTGAATTTCAAAAAAGTTCTTCAAGGCATTTACTTTTTACTTAAAAATCCCGGTGAAAAATGAATCGATTTAATCAAATTAAATTTTTATTGGTCTGCTGCTTTATTGCAGGTATTACCCTGACTTTTTATACTTCCTGTGAAGATGAAGTCATACAGGAAAACATGTATACCTTCAAAGGAAAGACTTTGGGCCAATTTTTGGAAGAGAATTCCGAATACTCTGAATTTGCAGAAGTGTTGAGGCAAACACATGTGATGGGGCTTATGGAAGCCTATGGAGAGTTCACTTGCTTCGCCCCTGATAATGAAGCCATGTACGCATATTACAAGAAAAAAGGAAAAACGTCTCTGGCGGATTTTACCTTGGATGAATTGAAAATAATAGCAAACGATCATATCATCAGTGGAAGTACAGTTACCAGTGTTTCTTTCAAAGCAGGACGATTGCCCCAGTTAACGATGGGAAATCGTTACTTATCCGTCTCTTACTCGGATAATAAAGTATATATCAATGTCACCTCGTTGGTATTGGAGAAAGATATCCTCGTACATAACGGAGTGATTCACAAATTGGCTCAAACATTGGATCCTACCCGCTTTGGAGTTGTTGAAAAAATAAGCGAGGATTCGACTTTTTCGATTTTCTATGAAGCGCTTGTCGCAACCGGATTGAGCGATTCTCTGATGAAACAACAGGATGATTCCTACGATCCGAATCAATACGAAAGTCTGATAGTCACGAAAAAAACGGATGGTGCGTGGTCTTATGATGAAATACCGCGTACAAAAAGATATGGCTATACCGTATTCCTGGAAAGCAATCAGACCATGAATGACAATGGTATATTTGATATGGAAACGCTGAAAGTCTATGCCAAACAAATCTATGACCAGGTTTATCCGGAAGATAAAAATATTACGGATATTACCGACAGAAAAAACAGTTTGAATAGGTTTGTCGCCTATCACCTGATAAATAAAGAATTAAGTACTCAAAAATTAATTGATGCCTATGATATTGATCACATGATCAAAACCTGTGATATGTATGAATACATGGAAACCATGTGTCCGAATACCTTGATTGAGGTGAAAAAAGATCGCAAATTAGGCCTTACCAATATGTTGAACAGTATCTACTCGGACGAGGGTGTTTTGCAGAAAGTGGTCAACCTGACGACTAACACAGATAGGGATGCATTGAATGGTGTTTTCCACGAAGTAGATAAGATGCTGGTTTATGATATTGACGTGGCGAATGATCATTCCGGCAAAAGATTACGGTTTGAAAGCGCAAGTTTTTTCCCGGAATTGACAAACAATAACATGAGGGGAACTAATAAATCGTCTGGTCCTGGAACTCAGAACATTCATTATCAATTGCCCCGGGGATTCCTCGAAAATCTAGAATCTTCCGAACAAACCGTATTGGGATACCTGGCACCCGATGACAGGTACCAGAACTTTCAGGGAGATGAAATATTTATAGGCGTAAGCGCCGGAAAATTATATGATTTCACCCTGACGACCGCTCCGGTCCCCGCAGGAACTTATGAGGTCAGAATCGGTTACATCACAAACGGAAAAAGGGGAGTGGTGCAGTTTTATGTCGATGGTCTTCCTGCCGGAGTTCCTGTCAACCTGAATAATTATGCAGACAATACTGCTATTGGATGGATAGAGCCGGGAAAAGATCCTTTAGATCCTGATGGTTTTGAAAATGACAAGATGATGCGTAACCAGGGCTACATGAAAGCTCCCGCTTGTTTCAAGGTGGTTAATACAGCCTGGAGCAGCGGTTCTGATGCTCGTCATGCAAGGGTTGCTCTACGTAAGATATTGGGAATTTATGAATTCAAGGAAGCCGGACATCATAAATTGACTGCGAAAGGATTGAGTAGCGGAGAGTTCATGATGGATTATATGGAATTCATCCCTACCAGTGCAATTGAAATGGAAGATATTTATTAATACTCATAGATACATACAATATGAAGAATAAATTGAATAAGATATGCGGTTCCGCAATTAAATTGTTGTTCGGATTGACTGTCGGAATGACGTTATTTACTTCTTGTGAGGAAGAATATCAATATGCCAATGAGGAACCTGCATGGCTGGGAGGAAGTATTTATGAATATCTCAACGATCACGGAAAGGATAAATTCTCCACTTATGTGAGATTGATTGATGATTTGGGCTATAAGGAAGTATTGAATTTGACGGGAAGTAAAACGCTTTTTGTCGCTACGGATAGCGCTTTCACCGAATTTTATAAAAATAATCCCTGGGGAGTAACCAGTTATGAACAATTGACTCAGGCTCAGAAAAAGCAGATTTTTTATTATTCGATGATTAATAATGCCTATCTGCTTGAGAGATTATCCAATTATTACGACGGAAACTTTCATGAAGGATCGGCGATGCGCAGAATGACGGCTCTTTCCGCCCTGGACAGTATTCCTTTTGTGAAAGAGACCTTGCCTTCAGGCGTGTATTGGGATCACTACAAGGAAAAAGGAATGTATCTGATGAAAGACAATACGGATCTTCCCCTTGTATTCTTTTCCCCGCAGTTTATAGAGAGAAATGCAGTTACCTCCGAAGATTTTTCATTCGTTTCGGGAGGAAATACAAGAGGAGCTAAGGATTTTTATGTCTTTAATAAAAAAGTAGTGCAGGGAGATATTGTTTGCAAAAACGGATACATCCATGTCCTGGAAGAAGTATTGTTGCCACCTGTAAATATGGCTGAATATATTGCGACCAACCCGAAAACTACGATATTCTCCAAATTATTGGATCGTTTCAGCGCTCCGTATTACGATAACGGAAATACAAAACTATACCATGAACTTCATCCTGAATTTACCGATTCTATTTTTTATAAAGGTTACCTGGCTAATATAGGTGGCCTATCATCGACTCCGGATGGAAAACAGGCTCCATATAAACTGCCCTTTAACCCGGGAAGAAATACACTCAGCAATGGAACGATTTATGCAGATATCGCTTCCATGTTTGTTCCTACCGATGAGGTCATGAACAATTATTTCAATAATGATCCGACCGGTTCTTTGTTGAAAATCCGTTATGGAGATTGGGATCATGTCCCCGACGATGTAGCGCTTTCATTCCTGAGGAGACACATGAGAAACTCTTTGGTTGAATCCCTTCCCAGTCGTTTTTCCAAAATGGTGGACGAACAAAATTACAGGTTGCCGGTGGTCAAAGAAGATATTATCAAGGAAGAAAATTATACGGCGGTCAACGGAGAAGTCTATCTGACCAACAGGGTATATACTCCGGTTGATTTCATTTCGGTTTACGGTCCTGTGTTGTTGAATGAATCTACCAAAATCATGAATTGGGTAATTTCCCGCACGGTCCTAGAAGGAGGCGTTGAATTTGCTTTCTATAAATTATACCTGAACTCTTTGGTGGTTAATTACGGATTATTAGCTCCTACGGACAAGTTTTTCTCCGGAGGCGACGGTGTTACTCCCGCTTATTACATTGACCCTGTGGCTTACGGACAAACAGGAACCCAGGGCGCACTGAAATTCTGGTTCAATGAACAGACACAAGCTGTCAATGCAACGGTTTACTCCTATTCGAAAACTACCCATACTGTCGGAGATTCCGTGAACATAATTACCAATGTGGATTTCCTGAAAGACCGCTTGTGGAAACTTTTGGATTCCCACATTGTTGTCGGAGATATTTCCGGTGATGGTTACTATGTCACTAAAGCAAACGATATTATCAAGGTTTCCGGTGACTATGTACAGGGAGGAAACGACATGCTGGTTGACCATAAAATACATGTGGATAAACGGTTTTTTCAAAAAGATGCAGGAGGAAACGGAACGACTTACCTGCTGAATGCGCCTATCGGAACTTCTTTGAATTCTGCTTACAGTGTCTTGGCTGACACCCTGAAAGAGGAGTTTTCCGACTTTTTTGATTTATTGAATGAAGTTCCCTCGGAATTTTCCAAGGAAATTCCTCAAATATTCGTCACACAGGGAGTGGATAAGCGGGTGAGATTTTTCAATGCTTATAATTATACAATATATGTTCCTTCCAATGAAGCCGTGCAAAGAGCGATTGCGGAAGGTATTATCAAGCCGTGGAGTCAAATCAATGCGATTTCTGATGCTCAGCTACGGAAGGCGGAAACACGGAAATTAGTGAGTTTATTGAGATACCATTTCCAGGATAAAGCTATTTTCGTGGGGCAGAGTCTCAACGGGGAATATCAATCGTCCACCCTGAAAACGGATAATGATCCGACTCATTGGGGAACGCAGAAGAACAAATATTATAAATTAGGGATCAATAGCGAAGGTAACTCTTTTACCATCACAACGGAAGTCAATAAAACGGCTAGAGTGCTTCTTCGTCCGGGCTATTATAATATTGTTTCAAAAGATTATGTTTTCGCCAAATTGCCTACCGAATATAAAAATGTGGATGGTTCCGGAGCGACCACTGTGACCTCATTGTTCGCTGATTCCAGGATATCAACCTCTTCTTCTGCGGTAATTCATTTGATAGATAACGTATTGACATTTAAATAATTGAATAAAATTCAATACGAATCCAAACAATATTAATTTTTAGGTGCATGAAAAATTATATGAAATATTATTTAATAGCGATTCTTCTTTTTTCTTTTGCTCTGCTGCCGTTTCAGGTATCCGCACAGAATGAGGGGGTAATCATACAAGGAACCGTCGTTTCGACAACAGATAATGATGTTCTCATTGGAGTCAACATTTCGGAAATAGACGCCAATAACCGGGTAGTCAACGGAACAATCACTGATGTCAACGGTCACTATGTCATCCGTATGAAAAATACGGCGAATAAGTTGTCTTTTACTTACCTGGGATTTGAGAAAGCGGAAAGGCGTGCGGGCACGCAAAAAACTGTCAATGTTTCCATGAAAGAACTTTCGAAAGTGATTAATGAAGTGGTGATTACCGCTACCAAGAAAACTTCCCAGGGAGGATATGTGATCCCGCAGCGGGAAATCGGAGCGGCTATGCAATCCATCGATACGAAAGAATTCGAAGGCCTTCAGGTAACATCTATTGACGATGCGCTTCAGGGACGTATTGCAGGATTGGACATCGTAGCCAATTCTTCTGACCCGGGAAGTCCTACTTCCATGCGTATCCGCGGAGTCAGTTCGATTACCGGAAACAGCGAACCCCTGATTGTTCTGAATGGAATCCCTTACAGTATCGACCTGGATCCCAACTTCGACTACGCGAACTCCAATCAGGAGCAATACGCCAATATGTTAAGTATCAATCCTGAAGATATTGCAGAAATTACAGTTT
>JAVBSK010000258.1:0-6711 GCA_031556755.1 Bacteroidales bacterium
AATGTAATCAGTACGGAGATTTTATCAGTGACAGTTTTATCATTACCAATGTGAAACGTTATACGGAAGAAGATATACGAAAAGAATTAGAGAAAGACATCGATGAATAAGAAATTCTTTATTGAAGCCTTGAAATATGGAACGATAGGCGTTGTAAACACATTATTGACATTGACGATTATTTGGCTGATGAGGAATTTCTTCCATACTTCTCTCGTATTTGCCAATGCAACGGGTTATACCTTGGGTTTCCTCAATAGTTTTCTCCTGAATAGAAATTGGACATTTAAAACCAAGAATAATTGGAAAAAGGAATTTTCCAAATTCTTGTTGGCGTTTTTGGTTTGTTACCTGATACAGTTAGGAGTTGTGTTGTTTCTGGAGAAGCATACGATGATGAAAGAAGAATATACAACCCTTCTCGGGATGATTGTTTATACTGCTATTAATTTTTTACTCAATAAATATTATACGTTCAGGAAACTTAAGGTCACATGAAATCACTCGCCGTCATTATTCCCTGTTATAATGAAGAAATTGTTGTTCCTGCTGTTTATAAACGGGTCAAGTTCGTTTTGAATGGACTGAAATTGAATACATCTATTGTATTTGTCAATGATGGAAGTACTGATGGAACCTTGGAAGTCCTGAAAAGAATAGCTTCAGAGGATAAGCAGGTTAAGTTGATTAGCTTTTCGCGGAACTTTGGACAGCAATCTGCGGTTACGGCCGGTATCAACTCTTGTAAATCAGACTTAGCAGTCATTATTGATGCCGATTTGCAGGATCCTCCGGAAGCAATTCCTGAGATGCTTGAGTTGATGGAAAAGGAACGAGCGAATGTGGTTTATTGTATCCGGAAATTGAGGACAGGGGAAAATAAATTCAAACTATGGTCATCCAAGATTTTTTATCGTTTTCTGAATAGGTTATCCGAAGTGAAATTTCCATTGGATACGGGTGATTTCAGATTGATAGACTCAACGATTATTCGAGAATTTAACAACCTGAAAGAGAGAGGTAAATATGTTCGTGGTCTGATATCGTGGGTAGGATTTAAGCAAGTCCCGTATTATTACGAAAGATCTTGTCGCGAACAAGGAGAAAGCAAATATCCCTTAAAGAAGATGCTTTCATTAGCTTCTAGGGCATTGTTTTATTTTTCCAAGAAACCATTGTTGCTTTCCGTCAGTTTAGGATTTCTCGCTGTGATATTGGGGATATTCCTGGCCTTATGGTATGCTTTTGGAAAACTTTTCGGATACACCAATGCAGAGTCCGGATTTACCTCCATTATGATTATAGTTATATTCTTCGGTGGAGTTCAATTGCTGACGGTCGGAGTATTGGGACAATATATCGGAATTCTCTTTGATGAAGTGAAGGGAAGACCCGAATATATTATTGAAGAAACCGTTAATTTTTGAGAATGTAAGGTTAATCCGTAACCCAATTTTTGTTGTGAACTTTGATCTTGTTTTTGCTGTAATACAGATCATCAATGACCGGAATATCTATCTGGTAGGATTTCGGATTTTTAGTTGAAATCTTCAGTTCCCGATCTCTTAACCAGGGATTGAATTCTTTCAAGAGATAATAATTGATTTTATTTTCTTTAGCGAATTCCGCTAAGTTGGGAATGTCAGATGATATTTCTATTTTTTTAGTCCTGATGCTTGGGTACAGGTCTTTGGCTTTCAATACAAAACCGTATTTATACGGGTCTTTGAAAAGTTCTTTTGCCGCCAGGATTCGGAAAATGTAACGGGAAGTTTCGTCTACCAGGAGTAAGTCGAAAAAAGAATCTACTATTTGATTCTTCAATTCCGAAGATATACGGAAGAATCCCCCATTATAGGCGGCGGCGGACAAAGACCAATCCCCATACTGTTTATAACCTTCTTTCAGGTATTGACAAGCTGCTGCTGTTGATTTTTCGATATGGTAACGCTCATCCACCTGATCACTTACTTCCAATCCGTATTTTTTTCCGGTTTCCGGCATGAATTGCCAGAAGCCAACCGCTTTGGCGACGGAAATAGCCTTGGGATTCAGACTACTTTCGATCACTGCCAGATATTTGAAATCATCGGGAAGTCCGTTTTCTTTAAGAATGGGTTCTATGATTGGAAAATATCGATTAGCGCGTTTGAACAGGAGCATTGTTGTAGAATGTCCATATACGAAAGCATTCATTTCCCTGTCGAAACGTTCACGCAAATCGTAACGATCCAATACAATCTTTTTTCCACAGAATTCAACATATTCGGGAGTCGGGATAGAATTTGCAAATGACAATGCTTCTATTTTATTGGAGTCTGCTTCATTCCCTGATTGTCCGGAAATGAAAAAGAAAGATGCAGTTCCTGCTAATATTACACAGCATAAAATAGTTAAAGACTTGTTGATTTTGATTGATTTCATATGACGCTGATTTTAATACTTAGACACAACTATATGCCTCAAGAGCGAACAAAGGTACAATAAATAAAGAGAAATTTGCCAGATAAGGTGAATAAAAAACCGTCTCACATTTTTTGTGAGACGGTCTTCATCTTTTAATTAAAATCGAATGATGTCAACCTCTAGTTTTCTATTGTCGCCTGAGCCGCAGCTAATCTGGCGATAGGTACGCGGAACGGAGAGCAGCTTACATAATTCAATCCTACTTTGTGACAGAATTTAACTGAACTGGGTTCTCCTCCGTGTTCACCGCAAATACCACATTTTAAATCTGCCTGCACTTCGCGACCTCTTTCAGTTGCCATTTGTACCAATTGGCCTACACCATTTTGATCCAATACAGCAAACGGGTCATTTTTCAAAATACCCTTGTCGATATACATCGGTAAGAATTTAGCAACGTCATCACGGCTATAACCAAATGTCATCTGAGTCAGGTCATTTGTTCCGAAAGAGAAGAATTCGGCAGCTGTAGCAATTCTATGGGCTGTTAATGCAGCGCGGGGAATTTCAATCATCGTACCCACTTTATAGTTGATACTATCGTTTTGTTCTGCAAATACTTTTTGAGCGGTTTCGTCGATGATTTTCTTTTGAGCAAGGAATTCGTAAAGAATACCTGTCAACGGAACCATGATTTCGGGATGTGTTTCCACGCCTTTTTTCTTCAGATCCAAAGCGGCTTCTAGAATGGCGCGGGTTTGCAGTTCGGTAATTTCCGGATACAGGTTTCCGAGACGGCAACCGCGAAGTCCCAACATCGGATTTTGTTCCAACAGGCTATCTACACGACTGTGAATTTCTTCAAAAGTAATTCCCATTACTTTTGCCATTTCTTGTTGTCCTTTTTCATCGTGAGGAACGAATTCGTGGAGAGGAGGATCTAATAAACGGACAGTTACGGGAAGTCCCGCCATAGCTTCGAAAATTCCTGTAAAATCAGCTTTTTGCAAAGGTAATCATTTAGTCAGGGCTTCGCGGCGGCCAGCTTCATCCTTAGCCAGGATCATCTCACGCATGGCAACGATTTTGTCTCCGTCAAAGAACATGTGTTCCGTACGGCACAAACCGATTCCTTGAGCGCCGAAGTTTCGTGCAACAGAAGCATCATGAGGAGTGTCGGCATTCGTGCGAACTTTCAAAGTGGCATATTTATCGGCCAGGTTCATTAACTCTCCGAAATCACCGCTTAATTCAGCTTCCTGAGTTTCGATTTTACCAGCATAAACCAGACCTGTAGAGCCGTTCAATGAGATCCAATCGCCTTCTTTCAACAATTGTCCATTTACGTTCATTGTTTTGGCTTTGTAGTCTATTTGTACGCCGTTTGCAGCGGAAACACAACATTTACCCATTCCGCGGGCGACAACGGCAGCGTGGGACGTCATACCTCCACGAGCAGTCAGGATACCTTCGGAAACAGTCATTCCTCTCAAATCCTCAGGAGAAGTTTCGATGCGGCAAAGTACTACTTTCTCTCCTCTTTTGAACCACTCTTCTGCTTCGTCGGCATGGAACACGACTTTGCCGGTAGCGGCTCCCGGAGATGCAGGAAGACCTTTAGTGATTGCATTGCCTTTAGCTAATGCTTCTTTCTTGAAGACCGGGTGGAGTAATTCATCTAATTTTTCAGCCTCTTGTCGTTTTAAAGCTGTTTTCTCATCTATAATGCCTTGTTTCAGCATATCCATGGCGATCTTCACCATGGCGGCGCCGGTGCGTTTACCGTTACGGGTTTGCAATAACCATAATTTACCATCCTGGATGGTGAATTCAAGGTCTTGCATATCTTTGAAGTAATCTTCGAGTTTTTGTTGAGTTTCAATCAAATCTTTAGCGCAAGCAGGCATAACTTCTTCCAATGAAGGAAATTTGGAGGCCCTTTCCTCTTCGCTGATTCCTTGTTGGGCAGCCCAACGTTTTGAACCTTCGATCGTGATTTGTTGTGGTGTACGAATCCCGGCAACTACGTCTTCTCCTTGAGCATTTACCAGATATTCTCCATTGAAAATATCTTCTCCCGTGGCTGCGTCGCGAGTGAACGCAACTCCGGTAGCGGAAGTTAATCCCATGTTACCGTAAACCATTGCCTGAACGTTGACTGCAGTACCCCATTCTTCAGGTATACGGTACATCTGGCGGTAAAGAATAGCGCGTTCGTTCATCCAACTGTCGAAAACGGCGCAAACAGCTCCCCAGAGTTGCTCCCATGGAGAAACGGGGAAGTCTTTTCCGGTACGTTTTTTGACGGCGGCTTTGAATTTACTAACTAATTCTTTCAAATCATCAACAGTTAGTTCGGTATCTAATTCAACCCCCTTGGTATGTTTTACTGCTTCCATGATTTCTTCGAAAGGATCAATTTCGAGTTTAGATTCGGGTTTCATTCCCAATACCACGTCGCCGTACATTTGTACGAAACGGCGGTATGAATCCCATGCAAAACGGGCATTTCCTGATTTTTTCGCAATTCCTTCAACGGCATCATCATTCAATCCGAGATTCAAAACGGTATCCATCATTCCCGGCATGGAAACACGAGCGCCAGAGCGAACTGACACCAGACAAGGATTATCTTTATCCCCAAATCCGGTATTTGTAAGTTTTTCTATGGTAGCAATTGCTTTTTCTACTTCAGGTTTAAGCAATTCAATCACTTTTTCTTTTCCGTATTGATTATATTCTGTACAGACTTCGGTAGTGATGGTAAATCCGGGAGGAACAGGCACCCCAATCAGATTCATTTCCGCCAAGTTGGCACCCTTACCTCCAAGGAGGTTTTTCATGTCGGCACGGCCTTCTGCTTCTCCGTTGCCAAAACTGTAAACTCTTTTTTTGTCCATAAACAAATTAGTTTTCTGAGTTAGATAATATATAATTGTAATTTATTGAATAATTAATTTTTATGAGGTTTGCAAAAATATGAAAAAATGTAAATATAACCAAATTCCTCTGGCATCGTTTTTGTCAATACATTTTATATGCTGATTTTTCTTTGCAGACTTCATATCTACAAACGAAAAAGTAGTCTTTATGTCTGGATGAAATATAAAGTTTTCGATGAAAATCTATTGAAACTTCAGATGTATTTATTTTTTATAAATTCAATGAATTTTCACAAAAATTCACATTTTTGATTTAAATTGTTTGAATTTATGTTAATTATCTGATTATTATTTATTTACGACATTTGTTTTGTTTGTTTTCGTATGTTTTATTTATTCTGGATACTTGTTTTAATTGTAAAAAAATGTAAACAAAACACATAAGTAGTTAAAATTAATTTTCTTCTGTTATTTGAACTATATTTGCACTTGGAATTAGCGCACAAAAAAGAATTTGAAGTCAACGACAAAGCACACATTCTAATTGACAACGTAGGAATTACAAACAACAATTATTTATTTGAGAATTCATGAAAGCTATTAATACTGTCACCATTATGATGGCAGGGTTTATTCTTCTGTCTTGTTCAGGAGATAAACACAAGAACTCTGCAGCTCCTGTTTTTGATTATAAAACGGAGCGTTTTAAGGAAATTATTCTCTCTAATTATGAAGTTCCCGGTTTTGATAAATTGGATCTCAAACAGAAAGTTTTGATATATTATCTTTCCCAGGCTTCTCTGGAAGGGAGAGATATTGTATATGATCAGAACTTCAAGTATAATTTGCTTATAAGAAGAACGTTGGAGTCAATATGCCTCAATTATCAGGGAAATAAAGAAGAAGAAGAGTACAAGTCTTTTGAGATCTATCTGAAACGTATCTGGTTTTCCAATGGTTTGCATCACTATTTCAGTAGCCGGAAGATAATGCCGGAATTTTCAAAGGAATATTTTAAGAAAATGGTGAAATCCATAGATTCTTCTTTGCTTCCTGTGAAGAAAGGGATGTCTGTGGATGCTTTCCTGAAAGAAATAATTCCCATCATGTTTGATCCCAATCTTTATCCCGTGAAGATCATACAGGGAAAAGACGTTGATGTTATTCTGGAGTCATGTAGTAATTTTTATGATCTGGATATTACTCAGAAAGAAGTTGTTGATTTTTATGAAAGGATGCAGAATGCCGAAGATTCCACTTCTGTTTCTTATGGAATCAACAGTAAATTAGTTAAGAAAAACGGTAAGCTACAGGAGGAAGTATGGAAAGTTGGCGGACTTTATAGTGATGCCATAGAAAGAGTTATTTATTGGTTGGAATTGGCGAAAGGGGTTGCTGAAAACGGAAAACAGAAAAAAGTCAT
>JAVBSK010000308.1:0-2790 GCA_031556755.1 Bacteroidales bacterium
GCCGGTGAACGCAGGACTGTCATCCGGAGAACAACTAAAGAAACTGATATTTATGTAGAGGTGAACCTTGATGGAAATGGTAAAACCGATATTTCTACCGGATTGCATTTTTTTGATCACATGTTGGAACAGATCGGAAAACATTCAGGGATGAATCTGAAAATTAAAGTAAAAGGTGATTTGACCGTCGATGAACATCATACCATTGAAGATACAGGAATCGCTTTGGGTGAAGCTATTCTCAAAGCATTGGGCGACAAGCGGGGAATCGAACGCTATGGCTTTTCTCTGCCTATGGATGATTGTTTGTGTACTGTCGCTTTAGATTTCGGCGGTCGTCCCTGGTTAGTATGGAATGCAGAATTTCTCCGGGAAAGGGTAGGGGACATGCCTACCGAGATGTTTATGCACTTTTTTAAATCCCTGAGTGATGCAGCGCGGATGAACCTGAATATCAAGGCTGAAGGACAAAATGAACATCACAAAATAGAAGGAATCTTCAAAGCATTGGCGCGCGCATTAAGAATGGCGATGAAAAGAGATATTTTTAACTACGAATTACCTTCTACTAAAGGAGCTTTATAAATTCACATCCAAACAGGAATCATAACAGTTTCTTTGAAGAAAAATTATAAACTATAGAAATAACATTCACAAAATAAATTCAGATAGGGCAGCATGGAGAAAATAAGCAGTTTGAAAGAATCTAAACCTCATTATGAGATTCTGGATGGTTTGAGAGGGCTTGCTGCCGTAATGGTTGTGTTTTTCCATATTTTTGAGATTCATTCCGGAGGAGATCATACCAAGCAGTTGATTAATCATGGTTATCTGGCGGTGGATTTTTTCTTCCTTTTATCGGGATTTGTTATCGCTTATGCTTATGATGATCGGTGGAATCGAATGACACTCAAGGACTTTTTTAAACGCCGGATTATCCGGCTTCAACCAATGGTTGTTGTGGGTTCTGTTATTGGTGCTTTATTATTCTATTTTCAGGATTCTCCAGGATTGGGATGGGGGAGCATACATGAAACCCCTGTCTGGAAATTAATCATGGTGATGCTTATTGGTTGTACTTTATTTCCTGTCGGTAAAGGATTGGACATCCGGGGGTGGAGTGAAATGCATCCTTTGAATGGCCCGGCATGGTCGCTTTTTTTCGAATATATCGCCAATATTGTTTATGCTGTTTTTCTGCGACACCTTTCAAAAATATTATTGGCTATCTTCGTTTTGATTGCAGCTGTGTTTAGCATACAATTTGCAGTTACAAATCCAAATGGAGATTTTGTGGGTGGATGGACTATTGATGATCCCGTGCAATTGAGAATTGGTTTTACCCGTTTGGCCTTCCCTTTTCTTGCCGGACTCCTTCTTGCCCGGATAAGTAAACTGAAATATTATAAATATGCTTTCCTTTCAGCAGGAGCTTTATTGCTTATTTCACTTTCCCTGCCTCGTTTTGGGGGGTATGAACACTTGTGGGTCAATGGTTTGTATGAATGCTTTTGTATCATGGCGGTATTCCCTTTTATAGTCTGGTTGGGAGCCGGTGGAAAACTGACAAATAAGAAAATGGTGGGAATATGTAGATTCCTCGGAGATATATCTTATCCGATTTACATCACCCATTATCCTTTGGCATACATCTACATGGCTTGGGTCGTAAATGGTAATCGTACATTGGCGGAAGCCTGGCCTTATGGCTTGTTGACTGTTGTTGGTGCTGTTACAATGGCATATGGACTGATGCGCCTTTTCGATCTTCCGGTTCGTGAATGGTTGCGAAAAAAATATCTGTAATCAGTTGTAGATAGAAAATATCCGGCTTTTTTCACTTCTTTCCGTCTATATTCCTATTTCTAATCCCTTTATCTATATTGAAACTGAATTTATGTTATATAACATATAAAAATAATTTGCTAAAACGTTTAATTGATTTATCTTTGCCAAAAATTTCGTATAATATAATATCCAGAAATGTCCCGAGTCTCAATAAAAAATATAGCTCAAGCAATTGGAGTCTCCAATGCTACGGTTTCTTTGGTTATGAATGGAAAAGAAAAGGAGGGTCGTGTAAGCAAAGAAATGGCAGACCGGATCCGTAAAATGGCTAAGGAAATGAATTATGAGCCCAATGATCTTGCCCGGGGCCTGAGAATAGGTCGTTCACAAACCATCGGATTGATAGTTGCCGATATTTCCAATTTATTTTTCTCCAATCTGGCATTCCATATACAAGAGCATGCTGAAAGGTTCGGTTATAGTGTGATTATTACTAATACGAACGAGAACGATCTGAAAATGGAAAAAATGACAAATGTACTGAAGAGCAGATCGGTAGATGGATTTATTGTTGTACCTACGGAACATGGTCAACCTTATATAGAGGATTTGATCGAACGAAATATACCGGTTGTTCTCGTTGACCGGAATTTTCCTGAAATTGCTGCCAGTTCGGTTATGGTAGATAATTATAATGCTTCGGTGAAAGCATTAAAAAGTATGATGAATCAGGGTTGTCGGAATATCGGACTGGTTATTTACAAAAGCGGCTTGTCTCACATGACCGATCGCAAGCGGGGATATATAGATGTCCTGGAAGAATATGGAGTATATAAGCCTTCGCTGATTAAAGAAATTAATTATTCTAATATTACAAATGATGTTGAAATCGCAATAGAAAGTTTGTGGCATTCAGAAAATAATCTTGATGGAATTTTTTTTGCAACTATCTCATTGTCTTTGTTGGGTATAAAATATCTGATGCGATTGAACGCAGATATT
>JAVBSK010000174.1:0-24935 GCA_031556755.1 Bacteroidales bacterium
AGCAAAAATCTGAGGTTTAGTCGACAGATTTTTGAACGAATTGACCATATCTATATAAGTAGCTTTGAATTGTCCTTTATATTCGTTCCATACATAAGGCTCCGCATCGTTAGTTCCTAATTTAATAATAACAATATCCGGTTCGAATTTCAATGCATTTTGATATTCGCTTGTTCCCCAATATGATTTACCGGGTTCCGTACTTTTTGACATCACTCGTCCACTAGCACCAAAATTACGTACCTCATACTTTTCAGTTCCCAGATATTTTTGTAACACGGAAGGGTAACTATCCGCACCATTCGGCAATCCCCAGCCTGCCGTGATGCTATTACCCACGCAAGCTACTTTTATTTTAATTTGAGCAATTGTTACAGAGGAAAAAAATAGCAAGCAAATTATGCATGAGTAAGAGAAGTAGACTTTTGTTCGCATATATATTTTATGGATTAAATAAGATTGCTACAAAGTTACTCATAATAGGATAGCCGTATTTATGCCTTAAATGCTATTTGGTGTCGATATACGACATAGTGGTGTATTTTTGTGACATCCGGCAAAAGAAGCTTGCACGTCATATTTACACTTGCGGATAATCTTTATAGCTTTGCAAGTGATGAATATGTTTTGAAAACAGTTTAATTTATGACTAAAAAAGAGGGCGCATTATGAATCTTAAAATAGTAATAATTCTTTCTATTTCACTCCTCTGTATTGTAAATCTCAGAGCAGAAGAAACACCTGTACCCCAGGACAAGCATAAAATTGCTTATATGGGATCGTCGGTAGCTTATGGAGCAGGAGCTGAAAACGATTTGGGTTGGGCGTATATGTATACCAATTTATTGAAAGAACGTTATGGAAAAGGTTTATCCGCAATTGATTGGAAAACATCTAATATCTCGGTCGGAGGAAATTCTACAACTGCTTTATTGAAACGATGGGAAAAAGACTTGCCGAAAGAATGTAGCCGTTATGTGTTATACGGACTTTCGCTTGGCAATGAAGGAATTCACGACAAAGGGGAACCTGCCTTTCATAGCTATCATTCAGGAATGCAAAAAGCCATTGCTCAGGCGCGTGAAACGGATATTATTCCTGTCGTCTCCAATAATTATACCCGTGCTGATTTCAATGCTGCTGATTATGAATTCGTTAAAAAAATGAATTTAATGATTCATGAATGGGATGTTCCCAGTATCAATACGCTCGGAGCTATTGATGATGGATTCGGTCGTTGGGCGGCAGGTTATGAAAACGACCCCGCGCATCCGAATACCGCCGGACATCAGGAGTTTTTTTATGCCATAGTCCCATCCCTGTTTGATGCGTTGGATGCTCAGAAACCCTTGCCGGTAAGAATGAAAGGCACATCCTACAAACTAAATAAAAATGAACAAATAGAATTTATACCTGAAAATATAGTACATCCGTTTACCATTTCATTTGATGTTAAGACCCAATCAGCCGGAGTAATTGTGTCATTTGAGGAAGATAAAGGTATAGGTTATCTGAAAATTGATGGAGGCGGTAATCTCATTTACGAATCTCCCCAAAGACAAATCATAAAGACAGACATCCCTTTCGATATCACCAAATGGAATCGTGTCACGCTGACTCACTATTATGCGAGAGGAGTCACGATGTTGTATGTAAATAATCAGAAGTCGGTAGAATTGCAGGAAAAATTGCTGACTAAAAAGTTTATATTGGGAGGATGCAATGCTTCGGAAAACGCCGGCTACCGGGAGTTGTTTTTTTGGCGGTCAGGTATGAATGCCGAAGAAATCGCATGTGTAAATGATGATAAGATGATGAAATCAAGTCTGGAAATATATGCTCCATTAGGTGTTAAAGGTAAAAATCCGTTGGTTAATTTAGCGCAATCGACCAATATAGTCCGGTTGCGGAAGCTGGAACCTCCCATGATGGGTTGGAGTTCGTGGAATGCTAATTTTCTGAATATTAATGAGGCTTTATTGAAAGAAACAGCCGATCACATGATTGCTCTCGGATTAAAAGAAGTTGGTTATCAATGGGTCAATACAGATGATGGATTTTTGGGAGGTCGCGATTCAAGCGGACACCTGATTGTTAATTCTAAATTTCCCCGTGGGATGAAAGTTGTCGCCGACTACATTCACTCCAAAGGATTGAAAGCGGGAATTTATTCCGAAGCAGGAGACAACACTTGTGGTTCTTACTGGCCCGGTGATCCGCAGGGAATAGGCGTTGGTTTATATGGATATGAAAAACAGGATTTGAATCTGTTTTTCAAAGATTGGGGTTACGAATTTATAAAAATTGATTATTGCGGAGCCGTCAGAGCCGGATTAGATGAAAAAGAAACTTATACGAAAATCGGACGTATTATTGAAGAAATAGAACAAGATTTGGGTCGGGATATTAAATATAATATTTGCCGTTGGTCGTTTCCCGGAACATGGGCGGCTTCAGTTGCCGATTCGTGGCGTATGCGCGGAGATATCAGTGATAATTTCGAATCAATCAAAGGAATTATTGAAGACAATATTTATCTGGCTCCTTATGCTTCGCCCGGAAAATACAATGATATGGATATGCTACAAGTGGGAAGAGGTTTGAACATAGACGAAGAAAAAACCCATTTCGGAATGTGGAGTATCATGAATTCGCCGTTGATTATCGGTTGTAATCTGAAAGGCGTTCGTCAATCGACACTGGATATTGTTAAAAATAAGGAAGTGATTGCCGTGAATCAGGATGCGTTGGGATTGCAAGCCGAATTGGTTGCCAGAACCGGAAATTGTATGGTGTTTGCCAAACCCATCGAAGTCGCTCATGGTAATATCCGTGCTGTTGCCCTTTTCAATACAGGAGATAGTGAGCAATTGATCCGGGTATCATTCAAAGACCTTCAATTAAATGAAAACGCAATCGTTCGTGATTTATGGAATCAAAAGAATGTGGGTTCGTTTAACGGATACTACGAAACAAAGGTTCCGGCACATGGAACTGCGATGTTGCGAATAGAAGGAAAATCGTCGTTCGACAAAACCCTTTATGAGGGTGAATATGCCTATATGAATACTTATACAGCTATAAAAAAAGAAGGTGCGCGTTTCGTAAAAGCAGGAGAATTAGCATCCGGCGGCTACAAAATGGGATGGTTGGGTAATTCTCCGGAAAACTGGGCGGAATTCCGCGATGTATATAGTTCTGCCGGAGGAAAATATACCCTCAATATATTCTATTATTGTGGAGAGGACAGGAATTTATCTGTTCTTGTCAACGGGAAAGAATATCAATTGAAAAAGCTGAATTCAGGAGGATTTAACCAAAGGGCGGAAACAAGCCTTGAGATTGAATTGAAAAAAGGATCAAATGTGATCTGTTTGGCGAACCCGACAGATTGGGCGCCGGATATTGATAAAATTGAGTTGGTATCTCTAATCCCTTAATAAAGAAAACAGCAGTTCTTGTAAAAGGATAAATATAAGTATAGAAGGAATGACAGGAGATGGAAAATTATTAAAATCGCAGAAATAATGAAAACTAACAACTTGGGAAAAACACTGACAGTAGCATTGATTTTATTCTTTTCGATGTATGCCGCTACCCAAAATCCGGCGGAAATCAGGATTGATGCTAAATCCGGTTTAGGTGAAATCTCTCCTTTCGTTTACGGACAGTTTATAGAGTATATGGGTCGCTGCATTGATGGTGGAATTTATGAAGAAAATACTTCTTTGTCAGACCAAAGAGGATTCAGAACAGATGTGCTTGAAAAAGTAAAAGAACTGAATCCGACGATGTTGCGCTTTCCCGGAGGAACCGTAATAAAAACCTTTCATTGGGAAGATGGAGTGGGACCGAAAGAACAGCGAAAAGCCAAGAAAAACCTGATCTGGGGCGGAATTAACCGCTATCATTTCGGCACTTGCGAATTTATTGAATATTGCAGGGAAATTAATTGCGAGCCTTGTCTCGTAATTAACATTTCGACCGGAACTCCTGATGAAGCTGCCAACTGGGTGGAATATTGTAATGGAACGGAAGATACCTATTATGCTAACTTAAGACGTTCTCACGGATATCCGGAACCATTCAATGTAAAATATTGGGCATTGGGAAATGAAGAGAGGGCAGAACCAGATGCAGGAAGACATCAGGATCCCAATAAATATGTGGAAGATGTATGGCATTTCATCAAACTCATAAAATTGACCGATCCGACCATTCAATTGGTAGCTAACGGCGAAAGCGGAAGTTTCGATTGGACTAAAGTTGTTTTAAAAGGGTTGGATGGAGCTATTGATTATGTTGCATATCATGCTTATGTGGGAACGGATCATCATAAGCCTTATTCTATTTTTAAGAAAATACAAAATACAGATAGAAGTCTTTCCGATTTCGCTAAACTCATTAAGGATAATTCCCAGGAAAAAGTAACTGACTGGAAAAAGTGGTATCGGTTCCCTCCTCGTCAAAAACCGGTGAAAATAGCGTTGGATGAATGGGGCGTCTGGGAATACCAGGACCCTCCGTATGGTACGACGAACACTTACGAATGGAGACACGGCTTGGCAACCGCTTATTTTCTGAACACCATTCAGCGCAATGCAGCACATATCGGCATGGCGAATTGGGCGCAAATGGTGAATATCCTCGCTCCGATTATGACAAGCGAAACGACATCTGTCAGACAAACCGTATTTTTTCCATTGAAAGAATATCGCGCCCGCGGACTTAAAGAATCAATCAAAGCGGATGCCATTTCTCCTGCGATAGAAGACGGACTTCTTTCATTAGATGTTTCTGCTACGATTGACCGGGAAAATAACAAATTGACCATATTTGTGGTTAATCTGAATCCCAAAGATTTACAAACACAACTTCAGTTTCAGAATTGTAATGTAAAGAAATTCAATAGAAAAGTCACGATGTCTTCTTCCTCTTTGGATGCGAAAAATACATTACAGGAGCCGGATAAAAATGTTGTTAAAACGATAATAGATAATAATCCCGGTAAGCCGGATAATCTGAAATTTGCGGGCGAATCAATAACGATTTGCGAATTTGATTTGAAATGAAATAATAACCGGAGAGGGAATTCCGGTCGCAAATGAAGGATTCCGGATTGCGACAATTTGTGACAAACTAGTAGCCATTTGTGACAAATCAAACATTTTCAGAGTTCACTCCGTTTATTGCTCCATTGAATGTTAGTATATTTGCCAATCACCTCAATATAGGACAAAATAAAGGATTCAATAAACAATCATTTGTCTTGATCATAAAATATCATGAAATCTAATTGTTAGTCTCCATGCTCAGGATGTAAAATATAAACGTGTTTACGATTCGGGTTTAACGTCGAAAGATGGACACAGAGGTGATTTTGTCTGGAAAATGAAACGGGCGGACGATGTTAAAACTTTTATAACCAAATGAAACAATATTTATTAATTCTTTGTATTTCAATTATTTCAGGAACTGTTTCCGCGCGTAATGTAAATGTAACCGAGTTTGGCGGAAAAGGTGATGGTGTGAAAGATAATACGAAATCTTTGCAACGTTCTATTGATGTTTGTTCCGAATCCGGAGGCGGTCGGGTCACAGTTCCTGCCGGAACTTATATGACAGGAGCTATTGCGTTGCGTAATAATGTGGAATTGCATCTTGAGTCTGGCTGTTTATTGCGTGGAAGTACAAATCACCCCGAAGCTTATGCTGCAGGACGAGGTATTATTGTTGCCAAAGGAGCAGAAAATATTGCAGTAACAGGTTTGGGTCAGATTGACGGACAAGGCAACCATGCTAATTTTCAGCGTTTCGGAAATAACGAAGGAAACCGTCCGCATGCGCTTTTTTTTGAAGACTGTAAAAATATTACTGTACGGGATATCCGTATATATAATTCCGCATGGTGGACATTCCGCTTATTTCGTTGCGATGGCGTAATGATAGATGCCATTAAAATTTACACTTATTCTATTGTAAATAATGACGGACTTGATGTGGATGCACGTAATGTCACTATCTCCAATTGCTATATTGAGGCGGAAGACGATGGTATTTGTATGAAAAATGATGATCCTGATTTCCCGGTAGAAAATATTACAATCACGAATTGTGTCGTAGCGTCCAACTGTAACCCGATTAAGTTCGGAACATCTTCTTTTTGCGCTTTCCGCAACATAACCGTTAGTAATTGCGCGATTCGCCGTCCGTCGGAAGGACATGTCTGGAATTGGTCGAAAGAATACCGGGAAGTTCCTGAAGGAACTAAGACCGGCTTGGCGGGAATCGCAGTGGAATCAGTCGTTGGCGCTCATATCAATGGCTTGACTTTTACCAACATTACAATGGAAGGTATCATCACTCCGATTTTTGTTTGCCTGGGAAAACGTCGCAACGATTGTGAAATAGGAAGTATAAAAAACGTGTTGTTCAGTAATATCTATGCGAAGGCGGAAGGATTGATTCCCTGTCTGATTTCAGGCTTGCCGGGTCATAATATAGATGGTATCACATTGCGCGATATTGTTGTGGAACAAACCGGAGGCGGTACCCTTGAAGATGCGTTGGCAATACTTCCGGAAAATGTAAACGGTTATCCTGAAAATCGTATGTATGGCAACTCGAATCCGGCATCAGGACTTTATGTTCGTCACGCCCGAAATATAGTAGTAGAGAATTTTCAAACTCGCACTGTTAAATCTGATGCCCGTTCTGCTATTGTAATGAACGATGTGCAGGATATACTGATTAATAATCTGCGCGCGGCGACTCCCGATGCGGATCAACCTTTGATTCGGTTGAGAGGATGTCAAGGCTTTGAAATCGGACATTGCCGGATTATCGGAGACAAACAACCGGCATCAATTGTAGGACTTGAGAACTAAGAACTAAAAAATTAAAACTTGCAACTCGTAACTTGTAACTAAAAATAATGAGATATAAATTAATAGCCCTGATATGTTGTTTCACTACAATTGTCTTTGCTCAGCAAAGTCAACCGAAGTCGCTTATTCCCGATACACATTCAAAAGCTCCCGATTATTTGTGTACCTGGAATTTGCAAGGCTATGTCGTCAGTCATGAAAATACAGAACTATCGCGTGGAGCGATGACGGAAGAAAATATATTCGGAACCGGACGTTATCAGAATTGGATTGAATGTTTTCCAACCATTCGGGAAGATCTTTATTTTGTGCTGGATGATTCGTGGGATATTCCTGAAGATGCCAATAAAAAAAATCCTAATAAATATTTGGGCTTGGTGGAATTGAACGAAGAACGTTTTTCTTCTTTTCAAGGAAATGCGACGGAACGTTTGAAGCATTTTTCCGACCGGGTCAAAAGCAAAGGCTGGAAAGGCGCCGGAGGCTGGATTTGCGCCCAAAAATCGGAGTTACATCCGGATGTTTCGGAAGTCGATTACTGGACAGAACGTATCAAAGCTGCCGATGCTGCCGGTTTTGACTATTGGAAAGTCGATTGGGGCAACAATGCGAGGAATAAAGAATGGCGTATGATGTTAACGGGAATCGGCAAGAAGCATGCTCCGCGTTTGTTTATTGAACATGCAATGACGAATGAATTTATTGAGTTCAGTGACGTCTTCAGAACGTATGATGTAGAAAATGTGATTGCGCAACCGGTTACGATACAACGTATCTGTGATTTATTGCCTTATACAGCCAATGAAGGAGCGAAAGGTATAATTAATTGCGAAGACGAACCTTATATTGCAGCCGGACTCGGTTGCGCCATCGGAATAATGCGCTTCCCGTTTCCGGGAGCAATGCCGGATGGAACTCCGGATATTGCATTCCCCGAAGCCGGACGCAACATAAAGAAACGATTGGATGAAGTTGTACGTGGAGTGAGATGGCACCGCATCGCAGAACCTTTCGCTGTTGATGGCTCTTTTGTCGCTGATACTGTAAGGTTACACGATTATTGGATTTTAGGAGACAGGGAAACCTGGGTCAAAAGCCGGAAAAAAGGCGACAAACTGACTGCTGATGCACCGGCACGGGTCAGTCGCGGAATGGCATTGCCTGAAATATCCGGTTTCGGAGAAGATCGTCCTTTCGTCCTTGCTTCTAAGTATCCCAATGGAGCGATAGCTGTTGCCGCGATTGGGCGAGCATTGGGGCGTGAATATGTTTCTAAAGAAATCTCCGTTACGGTACAGGTTGATAGCAAAGACGTTCCTATTGGCTTATTCGGTTGCTTTCAAGAGATCACTTTGGTTTTTCCGTCTAAGATAGATGCAAAGAACCAAAATATATATGCCCAGGATTTGGCAGGAGACATTCCGGTAGATATAACTAAACAGGTTGTATTCAAAGGAAATCGTCTGACAATCCCCGGTAGCGTTATCCGCCAAGTCGGACTGATGAATGCGTCTGAAGGAGATCTTTCGGATCCAGGATTGGTGGTTAGAATTAGAGTTAAGAACTAAGAGTTTATGCATTCTAATTCTTAATTCTTAATTCTTAACTCTTAGTTTAAAAAATGGAAATATCATCAAAAAGAAACTTCGGTTTAGATTTATTGCGGGTAATCGCCTGCTATTTAGTTATTCAGGTACATGCAGGAGAGTTCTTTTATATAGGGGAAGGAGGGACTGTTATTCCTGGAATTGATTCTTTTTGGGTCAACGTGTATAATTCGGTCGGTAGAGCTGCTGTCCCTTTGTTTGTCATGCTCACCGGATTCTTTCTACTACCGGTCAAAGGTGAAATGAAACCGTTTTTCAGAAAACGATTTAGCCGCGTCTTGATTCCTTTTATTATTTGGTGTGCATTATACGCTTTCTATCAATTCTTTATGGGAAAAGTTGATTTTCAAACCGCATGTATCAATGTCTTGAAAATTGTAATCAACTTTGGAACCGAAGTCGGACATCTTTGGTATGTTTACATGCTTATCGGTTTATACCTGTTTGCTCCCATTATTTCTCCGTGGATTCAATCGGCTTCCCGGAAAAGCATAGAGTTTTTCCTCGCAATTTGGGCAGTTACCTTGTTTCTACCTTATATTCACTTGGTTTTCAATGAAGTTTGGGGAGAATGTTTTTGGAACCCGACTCCGATGCTACATTATTTTACAGGATTTTTGGGATATGCCGTTTTGGGATATTACATCAAAGCCTATTGGAATAAACCTCAAAAATGGAATTTCCCGGTTGGATTGTTATTGTTGGTTGCCGGATATTTCGTTACCTATTATGGCTTTTCGGAACGACTCAATACCTCGGAATTAGTTTCGGATTTGGAACTGACCTGGGGATATGGAACAATCAATGTAGCAATGATGGGACTCGGACTGTTTTTAATGCTTAAGAATGTTGAAATAAATAACTCAGATTCTTTCGTGGGACGTATAGTAACGGATATTTCCCTGAAAAGTTATGGAATGTATTTACTGCATATCATGCTTTTGAATTTTTTCTATACTTATTTGGAACCTTATTTTTCGGGAGCTGTCAGTTTTGTCCCTTGCCTTGCAGTGATCACTTTTATAGCATCTTATCTCGTGATTTATGCTTTGTCATTTTTGCCAAAGAGTAAATATTTAATAGGATAGTTTCACAGATGACGAGTTAACAAATTGACGAATGATAAATTTATTATAATCATTAATTTATAGTTTTATGAAAACTCATTTATTTCGGAAAAAGCTTGTATGCCTGCTCTTGTTTTCGGTATTTATTCTTTCTGATGCAGGAGACGCATTAGCCGGAAATCCGGCGGACGGAAAATACAATGACGGCGAATTATTTAAAGTTTCGATGGCTGGCTTTAGTTTTGTGAAATTTGATCTGGACGCATCACTCAAAATGTTGCAACGCATGGATGTACATTATATGTGTATCAAAGATTTTCATTTACCTTTGAATAGCACGGATGAGCAGATTGCGACTTTCAAAGAAAAGTTGGACAATGCAGACGTAACCGGATACGGTGTAGAACCGATTAATATGAAAACAGAAGGTGATGTAGATAAGGCTTTTGATTATGCCAAACGTGTCGGAGTTAAGCTGATTGTTGGAATTCCTCAATACGAACTGTTACCTTATATAGAAAAGAAAGTTAAAGAATACGATTTCAACTATGCGATTCATATTCACGGACCGGATACTGAAATTTTCCCGGATGCCGCCGATGTGATTAAGCATGTAAAAGACCTTGATCCCCGCATGGGAATGTGCTTAGATATCGGTCATGATGCACGTGCAGGACGCAATTCGATAGAAGACCTGAAAAAATACCACGCGCGTGTATTTGACATTCATATCAAAAATGTAACAGCGCCCAATAAAGCAGGAAGAACCTGTGAAATGGGACGGGGGATTATTGATATACCTGCTTTTGTGAAAATGCTTCGCAAAGTGAAATATAACGGAGCCTGTAGTCTGGAATTTGAGAAAGACATGAATGATCCGTTGGCTGGATTAGCCGAATCAATCGGTTATTTCCGCGGAGTAATTGATGCTACAAAATAAGTTATATCAACTCATGAGACAAACAATTATAACCTTTTTATTATTTTTCTGTATTCTGTCTGTTTTTACTGTAAAAGCGGAAGATTTTCTGCTTTCTACACCCAATACATCTCTTTTGCTGGAAGCGACTAAAGGCAAACCATTGCATTTTCAATATTATGGAAGTCGTATCGAATCTCCTTCAGAAGTTTATAACAGCGGAACAGCCTTGTGGCAATTGGCATATCCGGCTTTTGGTATTGAAACTCCACAGGAAGCTGCTGTTCGCGTAACCCATAACGACGGAAACATGTCGTTGGTATTGTTGTTCGATAAATTGGAGAAAAGTAAAGATGCCGCTTCCGAAACATGGAAATTTATATTGAAAGATCCGGTTTATCCTTTTCAGGTAAATGTTTGCTATAAAATATATTCGGATGTGGATGTGATTGAAACCTGGACGGAAATATTTCACCGGGAGAAAAAGCCGGTTATGCTTTACCATTTTCCATCGGCAAGTATTCCTTTCCGTCCAGGAAAACAGTATTTGTCGCATTTGCATGGGGCTTGGGCTAATGAAACCCAGCTTTATGAAGAAGAATTATTGCCGGGAGTCAAAATTATCAAAAACACAGATGGGGTTCGCAATGCCCAAACCGACAATCCGAGCTTGATGCTATCGGTCGGACAGGAACCTTCGGAAAATACCGGCGCTGTTTTTGGCGCTACATTAATATGGAGCGGCAATTATGAATTGAAAATAGATACGGACTACTATCGCCGGAGCCGCCTGTTTGCAGGAATCAATCCCGACGCTTCCCAATATTCCCTCATGCCCAGTGAAATATTTTTGACACCGCCATTGGCAATAACCTACAGCGTGGAAGGAAAAGGCGGAGTAAGCCGTAATTTTCACCGTTGGGCAAGAAATCATCAATTAAATCATGGAACCCAATTGAGAGATATTCTCCTGAACAGTTGGGAAGGAGTCTATTTGAATATAACACAAGATATAATGAACCGGATGATGGCTGATATTGCTTCATTGGGAGGTGAATTATTTGTGATGGACGATGGCTGGTTCGGAGATAAACATGCCCGCAAGACAACGGCTTCCGGATTAGGAGATTGGATGGTAGATAAAAAAAAATTACCTCAGGGAATCGAAGCTTTGGTCGAAACGGCTAAGAAAAACGATATTAAGTTCGGGATATGGATTGAGCCTGAAATGGTCAACAGCAACAGCGAATTGTTCGAAAAACATCCGAAATGGGTAATCGGACAAGAAAACCGGACGCAACGCTATGGAAGAGGCGGTCACCAAATGGTATTGGATTTATCGAATCCTGAAGTACAGGATTTTATCTTCGGTATAGTAGATAACCTGATGACAAAATATCCGGGAATTGCCTATATCAAATGGGATTCCAATATGTCGATGTATAATTATGGTTCTTATTATTTGCCCAAAGATAAACAAGCCCATTTAGAAATCGAATACCATCGCGGATTCAATAAAATCCTGGAAAGAATACGTACTAAATATCCTGATTTGATATTGCAAGCCTGTGGTGGCGGAGGCGGAAGAGTAAGTTATGGCACGATGCAATATATGGATGAATTCTGGACTAGCGATAACATCGATGCCTGGCAACGTATTTTCATACAGTGGGGATGTTCACATTTTTATCCGGCTATAGCTATGGCAGCCCATGTCAGTGCAACTAAAAACCATGGTACAGGACGTGTAACTCCTTTGAAGTTCCGTTTCGATGTCGCCATGTCAGGACGTATGGGAATAGAACTGCAACCCAAAGAAATGTCGGAGAACGAACTTGCATTTTCAAAGAAAGCCATTGCCGGTTATAAGAAAATCCGTCCGGTAGTACAATTAGGAGATCAATATCGCTTGATCTCTCCATACGACAGGCAACAGGATTTTGCATCTCTGATGTATGTTTCTGAAAATAAAAAAGAAGCTGTTTTCTTTGCCTATAAACTGCAACATTCTCGCAATCAAATGATTCCCCGTTTCAGAATGGCAGGTTTAGACGCAAGCAAGAAATACCGGTTGGAAGAAATCAATCCCGAAGATAAACCTTTTGGTTTACAAGGAAAAACCGTAACAGGTAAATACCTGATGGAAGAAGGAGTCGACCTGTCTTTGACTAAAGAATATGCAAGTATTGTAGTCCGATTGATTGAGCAATGAAGAACTAAAGATAAAATACAAAAGAAGATAGAAAAAGTTATTCATATCAATAATTATAAATATAAATGTTTCATGAAAAGAAAATCATTATTAGCACTGAGTCTATTTTTGGCTTTAGGTAGTACGATTACCTCAAAAGCAAGTATTAATGATATAACGGCAGTCAGCGACAACACGAAAGTGTATGTCTCTCAACGTCCTCAGGAGAAAGACCGTTTGTTTGTGTCCAAAGCAGTTGACGAGAAAATCAAGGAAGTAAAGAAAATGCTTACGAACGCCCGTTTGTCGTGGATGTTTGAGAATTGCTTCCCCAACACATTGGACACTACCGTCCGTTATTATACTGATAAAGGCGAAGACGATACGCTGGTTTATACCGGCGATATCCATGCGATGTGGTTGCGTGATTCGGGTGCGCAGGTTTGGCCCTATCTGCAATTAGCGAACAAGGATGAGAAATTGAAGAAAATGTTGCGTGGCACTATCCTTCGCCAATTCAAATGCATCATGATCGACCCTTATGCGAATGCTTTCCTCGACCCGCACGATCCCAAGCCCGACCATCAATGGATGAGCGATAAAACAAAAATGCGACTTGAATTACATGAGCGGAAATGGGAAATCGACTCTTTATGCTATGTGATTCGCTTAGCATATCAATATTGGTTGGTAACCGGAGACGCCAGTATTTTTGGCGAGGAATGGAATAAAGCGATCGCGTTGGCATTACAAACATTCAAGGAACAACAAAAAAAGAACGGACACGGACCTTACACTTTCCAACGGCAAACCGAACGGGCATTGGATACGATGACCAATGGCGGTATGGGTAACCCGGTAAAACCTGTTGGATTGATTGCTTCAGCTTTCCGCCCATCGGATGATGCGACAACTTTCCAATTTTTGGTACCGTCCAACTTCTTCGCGGTAACCTCTTTGCGTAAAGCCGCCGATATTCTGACCAAGGTGAATAAGAATACTAAAATGGCTAATGAATGTGCTGATTTAGCGAATGAAGTAGAGACCGCTTTGAGAAAATACGCTACATTCAATCACCCTGAATACGGAACAATCTATGCTTTTGAAGTAGACGGATTTGGCAACAAACTGTTGATGGATGATTCCAACGCCCCCAGTTTATTGGCAATGGCATATTTGGGCGACACCAATCTGAATGATCCCATTTACCAAAATACCCGCAAGTTCGTATGGAGTGATAGTAATCCTTATTTCTTCAAAGGCAAAGCCGGAGAAGGTATTGGAGGACCTCACGTTGGGTATGATATGGTTTGGCCCATGAGTATCATGATGAAAGCTTTCACGAGTCAATGCGATGAAGAAATCAAATGGTGCATCACCACGTTGATGAACACGGATGCCGGAACGGGCTTTATGCATGAATCATTCCATAAAGACGATCCGAACAACTATACCCGTTCATGGTTTGCCTGGCAAAATACCTTATTCGGCGAATTGATTGTCAAATTGATTGATGACGGTAAATTGGATCTGTTGAACAGTATCAAATAGAATTTCCATACATACTCAATAATTTAAACTATGGATAGACGTAATTTTTTAAGGAACAGCTCATTGTTTGCAACGGGTTTATTGCTTGGAGGTATGAGTCTGCATGCTAAAGAGCAAGCTCGAAAATCGAAACCGCGGAAGATAGGGGCGAACGAAAAAGTAAATCTTGCTTGCATAGGAGTAGGTAATCGGGGCAAGGATATCATCAGTAACCTTTATAAAACAGGGCATTGTAATATCGTATCCCTTTGTGATGTAGATATGGGTGCGCCCCATACTACTGAAATCATGGAAAAATTTCCGAATGTTCCCCGTTTTCAGGACTTCCGTAGAATGTTCGACAAGATGGCTAACGAAATCGATGCCGTTTGCATCGGTACACCCGACCACAGCCATTTTCCACTGACAATGCTCTCCATGTCACTAGGGAAACATGTTTTTGTAGAAAAACCGATGGCACACACTTTCAACGAAGTGGAACTGATGATGTCTGCCGCTAAGAAATACGGAGTGGTAACTCAAATGGGTAATCAGGGACACTCCGAAGCGAACTATTTTCAATTCAAAGCATGGAAAGAAGCGGGAATCATCAAAGATGTTACGGCTATCACCGCACACATGAACAATCCGCGCCGCTGGCATGGATGGGATGTGAATATGAAAAACTATCCTGCGGCGGAAACCATTCCATCCACATTGGATTGGGATTGTTGGCTGGGAACCGATTTCTGTCATGATTACAACCATGATTACATCAACGGGCAGTGGCGTTGCTGGTATGATTTCGGAATGGGAACATTGGGAGACTGGGGTGCTCATATCCTTGATACAGCTCATGAATTCCTTGATTTGGGACTTCCTTCGGAAATAAATATGTTATATGCAGAAGGACATAATAAGTTCTTTTTCCCCTATTCTTCAACCATTCTCTTTAAATTTCCCGAACGCGGAAACATGCCTGCATGTGACGTTACATGGTATGACGGAATAAAGAATCTACCTCCTGTTCCCACCGGCTATGGCAATGTGGAACTCGACCCGAATATTCCACCTCCTACAACGGGACAGATTCAACCGTCAAGTCTGAATCCAGGCAAGATAATCTACAGTAAGGAATTGACGTTCAAAGGGGGAAGCCATGGAAGTACTCTATCCATTATTCCGGAAGAAAAAGCGCAGGATATGAAATCTAAACTACCGGAAGTTCCGAAAAGTCCTTCCAATCATTTCGAAAATTTCCTGCTGGCATGTAAAGGACAGGAACAGGCCCGTTCGCCTTTCCATATTGCAGGTCCGCTCTCTCAGGTATTTTGTCTGGGTGTTTTGGCTCAACAGTTGAATACCCGGCTGATTTTCGATCGCAAGAAAAAACAAATAACCAATAATAAGGTTGCCAATCAATTATTAACAGGAATTCCTCCTCGCAAGGGATGGGAAGAATTTTATAAACTCTGATGAAGGGACTTTCTCTATTTATTTTTTTCTTACTAGTCATTTCAATGGCGAATGGCAAATCTAATAGAGTCCTTACAACTTATGTAAATCCATTTTTAGGAACCGCTACACTATGGGAACCTGAAGATTTGGGTTATGTCCGGAAGATGAAACAACGTACCTGGGGAGGAGAAGTCTTCCCGGGTGCTTCTCTTCCCAATGCCATGGTACAATTAAGTCCGGTAACCCAATTCCGTAGTGGCGCCGGTTATCAATATGAAGATACTGTAATTTACGGATTTTCACACACGAATAAAGGACATTGGAACTTGTTACACATTCCTTTGCTTCCCGTTACCGGAAGTATAAGCCCCCAAGACTACTGCTCTCAATTTAACCATCAGAACGAATCGGCTCGTCCTGGTTATTATCAGGTATTTCTTGAAAGATATCAGGTGAATGCCGAGCTTACTTCGACTCTTCGTTGTGGATATCACAAATATACTTTTCAGCAGGGAGTTGATAAAAAATTATTGGCGGATATGAAACGTTCCAATAATCAGGTACGCGATTGGAAGATAGAAAAGCAGGGTGAGTATACATTTACCGGTTTTCAATCAGGAGAAGGGAAAATGTATTTCTATGCGGTGTCCAATTATAAAATAGATAATATTGAGCAAGTAAAAGACGATAAGCACGAAGTTTCGATTGTAAACTTTAAAGACAGTAAAGGCAAAGAACCGTTGGAACTCAAAATAGGTTTTTCTTTCATAAGCATCGAAAATGCTAAAATGAATCTGGAGAAAGAAATGCTTGGTAAAAGTTTCTATCAGATATGCAAGGAGGCGGATCAGACCTGGGAAAAATTATTATCCAACATAATTGTTTCCGGAAAAACAGACCGGGAAAAAGGATTGTTTTACAGTTGTTTATATCGATCTTTCCTTTGGCCCGTTCTTCGTAGCGATATAAACGGAGAATATCTCGACGCAAAAAACAATGTGGTAAACAATGGCTTCCGCTATTATACCGATCCTTCTTTTTGGGATGATTACCGGAATAAACTGGTTTTATTATCCATGCTTGCTCCTGATGTAACAACAGATGTAATCAAGTCAATTACAGATAAGGGAGAAAAAAGGGGAGGATATATGCCTACTTTTTTTCATGGAGATCATGCTTCGGCTTTTGTTGCGGGAACTTATTTGCGTGGAATCCGGGATTTTGATGTGCAAAGAGCTTATAAGTTATTGCTCAACAATGCGACCGTTCCGGGACGTGGTGGACGTCCCTACTTGGATGAATATATCAAAAACGGATGGATTGCGGAAAAAGACACCTTTAATGTACCCACTTGGAATGAATATAAAGCAGCCGTAACAAAAACGGTGGAATATGCTTACGATGATTATGCCACAGCCTTGTTGTCCAAAGAATTGGGCGACGATGTGAATTACAAAATATTGATGCAACGTTCCGGAAACTATAAAAATCTTTTCGATTCGTCAACCGGATTTTGGAGAGGTCGTATAGCCAATGGCGATTGGATCAAAGAGTTCGATCCCTATTATCCTTATTATGCTTATATGTATCGGGAGGCTAATGCGTGGAATTCCTTATTCTTTGCTCCCCACGACACCAAAGGAATGATCGCTTTATATCCAAGTCCGAAAGCGGTTGAACAAAAATTAGATTCTTTGTTCTCCGAACCCTGGAGAGGTTACGAAGCCCATAATATGACCGGATTCATCGGGAATTATTGTCACGGCAATCAACCGGGCCATAGTATCCCCTATACCTATTATTTTATTGACAAACAAGAAAAAGCGCAATGTGTTCTCGACAGTCTCATGAATCATTATTATGATATGGGAGCTGAAAAATTAGCTTATTCGGGAATGGACGATGCCGGAGAAATGTCGGCATGGTATGTATTCAATGCTATTGGTTTGTATACTTATTCCCCGGCAGATCCGGAGTATATTGTAACTGTGCCATTATTCGATAAAGTGACATTTCGTTTAGATAATAAAAATTTCACGGTGTCCAAAAAAGGAACCGGAAGAAAAATAAAGGAGATCATGTATGGAGATAAAAAAATCAATGGGTATTTTATTTCTCATGATCAGTTGAAAAAAGGTAAGGAACTTGTTATATGGGTTCAGAAATAATAAAAATATTGAAGATACAATTTTGTTTGCTTTGCTTTTTCATCTTTCCGTTGTCTTTGTTCCCGAAAGAAACCGGAATCAGATGGGCGGAAGGACAGGTAATTCCTCATTTTTCTAAACCGGCGGAAACGCTCGACGGACTTTCCGTCGCTTCCCGTGAAATGCCGGATACCGAAAAAATGATGTTTGCGGCTTTGCAGGGAATTGTCAATAAAAACCAACCCAGGATTTACCTGTTTGATGTGGAGAGGGAAGGAAAATATAAGTGGTCCAAGATTCTGGGCTTGAATATCAATGAATATCAGCCGGAGAAACAATGGGAATTAGTCAGGAAATATAAAAAAGAACTATCGGGAGTGATTCTGTACAGTACGGAAAAAAGCCGGCACTACATGAATTTGGCTGCAACCGTTGGAGGACTCCGGAATGCACTTCCTGTTACCCCCAATGAATATAACCGCTTGGTCGGGGAGGGTATCAATCTTCCGGTATTAGTCGATTTGACTCCTCTTTCATTGACCACTCCCGCTGAAATCTATAACTATCTTTATGATGTTTATTGGGATGAATGTACGAAACGATTGTTAGTCAGTCTGAATGATCATATTCCCGCCAATATCAGAGACATTGCGGTCGCTTCAAAGGCTGCGATCATTTGGCTTGATCCCCGGAATGCGGAAGAGAATACCGTGTTAAAGAGATTTTTAGGAGACATGAAAGCCGGAGAAAGTATTATTTTGGGTTGGTGGGCGGAAGAACGCGCCGGAATAGGAATCGGTACTGAATACGGAATTTCGACCATACCCGCTGATTTTTATGAAAATGCGACCGTTCACGCAGGTTTACCACACAAGATTGAATTCCCGGTAGCTCCTGAAAAACCCAAACTTGAAAACAAGATATATATTACCATATTTATGAGTGATGGCGATAATGTACAATATTGTCAGCATGCCATGTCTCAATTATGGGACGATAAGAGTAGGGGAAGCATTCCGATCAACTGGACGATAAGTCCGGGATTGGTAGATATTGGTCCCGGAATACTCAATTATTACTACCGGACAGCTACTTCGAATGATTGCTTTGCATCCGGACCTTCCGGACTCGGATATATGTTGATTTACGATGCGCATAACTATAAATGGAATCTCACCAATCCCTCTCTTTTTCAGAAATATGCCCGGTTAACACAACGGTATTTAGAAAAAAGCGGATTGCGTGTCATCACCATTTGGGATCAGATCAATGAAGAGCAGATGGATATATTTGCCCGGGAATGCCCGTATTTGTATGGCGTGACTCAACAGGATTGGGAAAGACAGCAAGGGAAAATACCTTCATTTATTAAGCAGAATAAACTTGCATTTATCCCGAATTATCCTTGTTATGCCAATGGAGTTGATGTTATTTACAATATGAATAAAGATACGATTGCTTCGTTCGATGGCTCGCATCCTGTTTTTCTTGCAGCCCAGGGTGAATCGTGGAAAATGCGTCCGGAGAATCTATTGGCCTTGAAAGAACGTTTGGAACAATTGTCTCCCGGAAATATTATCTTTTGCAGAGGCGATCATTTTTTTGCTCTTTATAATGAAGCCAACATGATGGAGTTAAGAGTTAAGAATGGGTTTTACGTATTACGTAGAACTTAAATATAAACACCATGAAAAGAACAGCGCTTTTTATTATCACGGTAGTTCTTGTCGGAACTTTAGTCGCACAGAATAGTATCAACCTGAGTGGTAACTGGCAGTTCAAACTCGATCCTGATCTGAAAGGAGAACACGAACAATGGTATAACGAATCATTCAACGACCTTGTCAGATTACCGAGTTCCTTGCAAGAGCAAGGCTATGGATACGACGTAGGCATTAACACGCCTTGGACGGGAGGTATAGTAGACAGGTCTTGGTACACCGAGCCTGAGTATGCCAGGTACAGGGAAGCAGGAAACATAAAGGTGCCTTTTTGGCTTAACCCCGACAAGCACTATGTAGGAGTTGCCTGGTACCGGAAAGAAATCAATATTCCTTCAGATTGGAAGAACAAAAACCTCTTTCTGGAGTTTGAACGCACCCACTGGGAAACCACCTTATACGTAGACGACCAAGAGATCGGACGCCGGAATAGTTTGTCGACCCCGCACCGCTACGAGTTGAGCGGCTTGAAGCCGGGTAAGCACACAGTGAGTCTGCGCATAGATAACAGGATGGTTATACCGGTGGGACATAATGCACACAGCATCTCTGACCACACACAGAGCAACTGGAACGGTATCATCGGGAGAATGTCTGTAACAGTCAAACCCGACATATACATCAACGATGTACAGATATATCCCGATGCAAGCAACAAACAAGCCGATATCAAAATCAATCTGAAAGGGAAACCCGCTTCGGGAAAAGTACGGCTGCAATTGGAAACTGCAGGAGGAAAAACCGTTGGGCAACCGACGGAACTTGACTTCAACTTAGTGAATGAAAGTGCCGACCTGAGTGCAATCATAAACGCAGGAGACGACGTCCGGCTCTGGTCAGAGCATACTCCGAATGTATATCGCCTGAAAACAACGGTAACGGTTGCCGGCAAGAAGGACGAAAGGTCGACTCAATTCGGCTTCCGCGAATTCAAGAAGAAAGGTACACGCTTCCAGGTGAACGGACAGCCCATTTTTCTGAGAGGAACGTTGGAATGCTGTATTTTTCCACTCACAGGCTATCCCTCCATGGACAGCAAGTACTGGGAAAAGATATACGGTACCTGTAAAAAATTCGGGTTGAATCATGTCCGTTTCCACTCCTGGTGTCCGCCCGAAGTAGCATTCAATGTTGCCGACAGCATGGGAGTTTATCTGCAGGTAGAGTGTGCCGCCTGGAGTTTCGTAGGAGAAGGTGGAGAGCTTGATCAATGGTTCTACAAAGAAAGCGACCGCATCCTGAAAGAATATGGCAATCATCCCTCGTTCTGCCTGATGGCTTACGGCAACGAACCATCGGGGCATAATCAGGTAAAATACCTTTCCGCACTGGTTGACTACTGGCAAAAGAAAGACAGTCGCCGGATGTACACCAGCGCTGCCGGCTGGCCCTATATAGAGAATGCCGACTATTGGAATGCTCCCGAACCACGCATGCATGCGTCTATCATCAACGATAAATCGCCGAACACCAACTTTGACTACAGGGACATCATCAAGAAAGATATGCCTACTGTAAGTCATGAGATTGGACAGTGGTGTGTCTATCCCAATTTCAAGGAGATAGAGAAATATACCAGTGCGCTCAAAGCCAAGAACTTCGAGATATTCCGGGAAACACTCAATGAGAATCACCTCGAGGATTTGGCAGATGACTTCCTTTACGCTTCCGGAAAGTTGCAAACCCTCTGTTACAAAGCTGACATTGAAGCAGCCCTGCGTACCCCCGGATTTGCCGGATTCCAATTGCTCGACCTGCACGACTTTCCCGGACAGGGAACCGCGTTGGTAGGTGTGCTGGATGCCTTCTGGGATACTAAGGGATACGTTGGCAGCGAAGAGTATAGTATGTTCTGTAACCAAACCGTGCCTATCGTCCGGTTCCCCAAGATGGTGTGGCTTAACAACGAGCGAATGAACGTGCCTATCGAGATAGCCCATTTCGGAAAATATCCAGTAAAGAGTGCCGACATTGTATGGGAGATAACCGACAACAACAAGACACTTACCAAAGGACTTACTACCAGAGATTTGCCACTGGATAACTGTATCAACGTAGGAAACATCAACGTATCTTTTTCCGACATCAAAGAGCCCGCGCAACTGACTGTAAATGTGTATATACCCTGCATCAAAGTTAAGAACCAATGGCATATTTGGGTATATCCGGCTCAAAAAAACGAAATTATCAACAAGCCTTATGTAACATCCGTATTTGATAATTCTGTCATCAACAGGCTTAATAATGGAGAAACCGTATTGCTTCTATCTCCCAAAGGGAACATATCTCCCGGAAAAGGAGGAAAGATAACTGTCGGGTTTTCCAATATCTTCTGGAATACTGCATGGAGCAATAATTCGCCTCCTCACACCTTAGGTATCTTGTGCAACCCGAAACATCCTGCTTTGGCTTCTTTTCCAACCCAGAGATATAGCGATTTCCAATGGTGGGATATTGTTACTGATTGTAATGCAATGGTTATGGATGATTTCCCTGCCGGTTTCCGCCCGGTCGTATATCTGATAGACGATTGGTTTAAAAACCGGAAGTTGGGTTTATTATTTGAGGCAAAGGTGGGCAAAGGAAAACTGATGGTGTGTAGTTCGAGTCTTGACAGAGATCCTCAACAATATCCGGCTGCCGCACAGTTCAAACAAAGCATTCTGGAATATGTATCCTCTGACAAGTTTAATCCTCAACAGGAAATACAACCGGAATTAATAAAGGATTTGTTTAATTAGTTTTGTGGTGAACTTGCAGAAGCTATTGCAACCATGAATCAGTTTTGTGACAGATTTCCATCAACAAAGGATACGTCTCTCAACAATTAAAAGAAATTCTCTTCGTTGACGGAATTCATTTCGTCTACAAAATGAGAAATAAATACATGGAATATGCGAAAAATCAGGCGCCAATTGGACTTTTAAAACAACTCTTTCTATTATAATATCCAGTGTTGATATATGACATAATAGTATTGTTTTATGACACGTACCAAAAGAATACAATATCTTTACTCTTTGATCATTAATAACTTTTTATCTTTGTAATGATGTTAATAATGTAAGCCTCATTAGAGATCAGTTTTAACAAGTACCATGAAAAAAAAATTCATACTGCTATTTTTTTTAACAGTAATAATTTCTGTTCAATCCCAGGAAAAAACATTGTCGTTTATTTCCAACTCCCATTTGGATACGCAATGGAACTGGGATGTAAAGACCACCATTGATCAGTACATTCTTAATACCATGACCCAGAACTTCCCATTGTTTGATAAATACCCGGGATTCCGGTTCAATTTTGAGTCGGCTATTCATTACATGTGGATGAAAGAATATTATCCTGCGGAATACGCCCGTATGAAAGGATACATCCAAAGCGGACGCTGGCACATCAGCGGCGGTGCTGTCAATGCGAATGATGTGATGGTCCCGTCTGCGGAATCCATCATCCGGAACTTTCTATACGGTCAAAGTTATTATAAAAAAGAATTCGGCATCAAAGGCGGGAGTGATATTATGCTTCCCGACTGTTTCGGATTTCCATATTCGTTGCCGACATTGGGCAAACACTGTGGGATGACAGGCTTTCATACGGCAAAATTGGCGTGGGGATCAGCTTATGATTATAACAACCTGGCTCCATTCGGCATCTGGAAAGGCGTTGACGGTTCGGAAATTTATGCAGTATTTAAGGGCGAACCCTATGATGAACATGACAAGTACAATAAAGACATGTCTAAAGACCAGGATATCCTGAATATTGTTAATGATAATTATTCCAAATATGGAATTGCAGCCGCTTTCCGTTATGTCGGACCCAGAAGCGACAGGGGCGGCGGACTTCAGGATAACGCGAGTTCCAGTACGGAAAATACCCCTTACTGGTTACAAACAAGCATCAATTCGGATGGTCCCGTAACGGTTAAAATGGAAACTCCGGATCAGTTTTTTGCCCGTTTGGATCAAAACCGCAACAGTAAATATTTTGTATGGGACAATGAATTGCCCATGTCGGTACATGGTACGGGATGTTATACTTCCCAGGCGATGATGAAATACTGGAACCGCAAAAACGAATTATTAGCCGATGCCACCGAAAAAACAGCAGTTATGTCGGATTGGATCGGGGCACTGAATTATCCGGCGGATATTATCCGTGAATCCTGGACACGTTTGCTCTGGCACCAGTTTCACGACGACCTTACCGGCACTTCCATCCCAAGTGCTTATACGTTTTCTTATAATGATGAAGCGCTTGTAAACCAGGATTTATCCAAAACACTCCTCTATTCTGTGGGAGCGGTTGCCAAACAAATGGACACGCAAGTGGAAGGCATCCCTTTAGTGGTTTATAACCCATTGTCTATAAACCGGACAGATGTAGTGGAAGCTTCCGTCATTATCGACACGAAACCCCAGGGAATCCGGGTGCTGGATGGAAATAATCTGGATGTCTTGGCGCAGATCCTCCATTATAATTCGAAAACAGGCAAATTGTCCTTTATCTTTCAGGCGACAGTTCCGTCTTTAGGTTATGCCGTTTATGAGTTACGCCTGAATGAAAATTCCGCTCTTCCCTCCTCCTCTTTATCCATTTCAAAGAGTTCTTTGGAAAACGAATCTTACAAAGTGACAGTGGATAGCAAAGGAGATGTTTCTTCTGTTTATGATAAGAAAAATGAAAGGGAATTATTATTGACCCCTATACGCCTTGCCATGTTCAACAACAAGTCGGAATCCTGGCCCTCCTGGGAAATCACATGGAATACGGTGAATACGGATCCGGTGGCATACGTTGATGAAAATGTAGATATTTCCGTAGTCGAGAATGGTCCTTTACGTGTTAGCCTTAAAGTCAGCCGGTCTAAAAAAGGGTCGGAATTTGTGCAGTACATCCGGTTAATGCCTTCTTTTATCAGTGATAGGGTTGATTTTGTAAACGAAGTCGACTGGCAAACCCGTGGCACATTGCTTAAAGCTGTTTTCCCATTGCGAACCTCCAATACGAAAGCTACTTACGATTTGTCTATCGGCGCAATTGAAAGGGGCGTCAACACTTCCCGGTTATACGAAGTGTCAGGTCACCAATGGGCAGATCAAAGCCACAGCCGCAACCCTTATGGGGTTTCTATCCTAAATGATTGCAAATACGGATGGGACAAACCGAATAGCTCGACGCTACGGTTAACATTGATCCATACACCTGCGGTAAGTAATAATTATACCCATCAAAAAGATCAGGATTTGGGATTGAATAAATTTACCTATTCTTTTTACGGTCATGAAGGGACGTGGAATGAAAACACTCAGTGGGAAGCCTCTCGCTTGAACCAACCCATGCTGGCGTTTGAAACACCAAAACATACCGGGAATTTGGGTAAATCATACGGTTTTGCAACATTA